>JBCCLV010000025.1:0-40659 GCA_039026695.1 Bacteroidota bacterium | reverse complement strand
GAAAGATTTACAGATAGAGGTCTCCTATAGTACACAGCAGCCATCTACAAATACGGTGGCAGTAGATCTTGAAAATGAGTTATTCAGGGATGATCAAGGGAGGTTAGTCTTTAGGCCGGCAGGACATGGAGCGTTATTGGCTAATCTCAATCAACTGGATGCGGATATAGTATTCATCAAAAACATTGACAATGTGGTTCCAGATCGCATCAAAGACCAGACGATAAGGTTCAAGAAGGTTTTGGCGGGATTGCTACTGAGCTTTCAACAAAAGTCTTTTGAGCTTTTGGCTAAGGCAGACCAGGGTGAAAGTATACTCATAGAGGCAAAAGAGTTACTGTCGCAAATGGGATTGAAAGGGGACATTGCAGAAGAGGAAGCCAGAGAAAAGCTGAATCGTCCGATTCGCGTCTGCGGCATGGTAAAAAATGAAGGAGAGCCAGGAGGAGGCCCTTTTTGGGTGAAAAAAGGAGATCATGAGACTTTACAGATTGTGGAGTCTGCACAGGTAGATATATCAGACCCTAACCAGAAGGCAATATTTATTGAATCCACGCATTTCAATCCAGTGGATCTTGTTTGTAGCATGAAAGATTATACTGGCGCTCCTTTCGATTTGCTCAAGCATCGTGATGAGGATACGGGATTTATTACTGAAAAGTCCTATCAAGGAAGAAAACTGCGAGCAATGGAGTTACCAGGGCTCTGGAATGGAAGTATGGCGAACTGGAACACCATCTTTGTTGAGGTACCGCTCATTACTTTTAATCCGGTAAAAACGGTAATGGATTTGCTAAAGCAGAATCATCAGTAGAGATAGGACTTTAACACCTTGTTCATTTCATTGTAGTCGAAAGGTTTTCTAAAGAGCAGTTCAACTTTTTTGGTTGCAAGCGCTTCTTCTACAGCCTCGTGATGATCATAGCCCGTAAGCAAAAAACAAGGAACACCTTCAAGGTAGTCTTTGAGTTCGTCAATGAGCTGTATGCCGGTCATTTCTGGCATTTTAACGTCAGATATTAAGGCATGTAGTTGGCCTTTTTGAGATTTGATGATCTCCATTGCCTCCAGAGCGGAATTAGAAGTAAGCACATTAAAATCTTCTTCAAATCTTCTGCTCAATACGAAAAGATTGATCTCTTCATCATCTACAAATAAGATGGTCCTCTTCATCCTGTAAGCTCTTTACCTTGAAAGTAAATGTAACGTTGAATTACGTGAACTTGATGATGTCTAGTGTGATGTGGCTCTCAGCTATCTCAAAAGTGCCACTAACGGTCGCGCTGCATGAGCTTTTCTAAAAATGACCTCAGCTCTTCTTTTCCTTTTCTATCACCTTCAAAACCAGATAAGATACGGAAAGCTTCATCATAGTATTCGTTCATTTTTCGGGCGGTAATCTCCGCAATACCGATCTCTTGATAAATCTGCTTCACACTGGCTACCTTCTCTTCCGCATCAAAAGACTCAGCTTCTAGCAACTCGCAAAGTTTTTCTTTTTGGGCACCGTTTGACAACTCACGCGCTTTAATCAATAAGTAGGTTTTTTTATTTGAAACAATATCTCCTCCTACCTGCTTGCCAAATTTTGCTTTGTCTGCATAAACGTCAAGAAGGTCGTCCATCAGCTGAAAACCAATTCCAGCCTTTTCACCAAGCATTTGAAGTTGCTTGAGTTTCGTCTCAGAAAGACCCGCCATGAGCCCACCAAGTTCAAGGCTATATCCAAGCAAGACAGCAGTCTTTAACCGGATCATTTCAAGGTATTGCTGCTCAGTTACGGTTGCAAGTTCCTCATAATTCATGTCCAATTGTTGTCCCTCGCAGACCTCAACTGAGCATTTATTGAATTTGGTAATCGCTGCTGCTAGATATTCGGGAGGCATTTTTAGCATAAGATCATATGCTTTTACCATCATGGTATCACCACTCAGAATCGCGACGGTCTCATTCCACTTTTCATGCACCGTAGGATTCCCCCTGCGCAAAGGAGCCTTGTCCATAATGTCATCGTGCATCAGCGTGAAGTTGTGGAAGAGCTCCACGGAAAGTGCAGGAATCAAAACTTCGGCCACATCTTGCTTGTGCAAGCGGTAACCCAACAAGACCAGTAGCGGTCTTAATCTCTTACCACCCAAGGATAGCATGTAGCGCATGGGATCGTAAAGATTGGCGGGGTGATTTCCTAGCTGTAGGCTTTGAATTTGGGCTTCCAGTTTCTGGAGTAAGTCAGTCATCTATTCAGAAATTTGCCCTTCAAAACACAGCAAACATGATTTTGTGAGCCAAGATCAAAATTATTTTTTCAAACGCTTAGGCGTTCGTTGTTTCCTGATTCATTATTTCATTTTGATGATCGATAGATTCTTGATGGACAGCATTTAAATACCTCACCATAAAGCGTTCTGATAGACCTTGTAGCGCGCCTTTTTTAGAGGCCTTTTCTATGATCTCTTCCCACCGATTGGTTTGCAGAATGGTCACTCCTTTTTCCTTTTTTACCTCGCCAATGTCTTCAGCAATTTTCATCCTTTTACCCAACAGCTCCAATAGCTCGTCATCTACCATATCAATCTCAGTCCTGAGTCGCTGAAGCTTCTCATTCAATTCAGCATCTGGCACCTGCGCCCTACGGATAGTGAATTGTTCCAGCATTTCCTTCAACCTATCTGGGGTTACTTGTTGCTTTTTGTCGCTCCAGGCATTGTCCGGATCAATATGGGACTCGATCATGAGCCCTTCGTAGTTCATATCGAGTGCCTGTTGCGAGATAGAATGAAGCAACTCACGATTCCCTGCAATGTGGCTCGGATCACAAAGCATGGGAATTTCTGGAAATCTGCGCTTCATCTCAACCGCGAGTTGCCACTTAGGCTCATTGCGGTAGATGCTGCTTCCATGTTGTGCAAATCCGCGGTGAATCATTCCAAGTTTGGTGATGCCGGCCTTATTCAACCTTTCAAGCGCACCTTGCCAAAGCTCCAAATCCGGGTTTAAGGGATTTTTGACAAAGACAGTGGCATTGGTGCCTTCTAAGGCGTTTGCTATTTCCTGTACCGAGAAAGGGTTTACGGTGGTACGGGCACCGATCCACAGTATATCAATTTCTGCTTTCAGCGCTTCAAAAACATGATTGAAATTAGCGACCTCAACGGAAGTAAGTAGCCCGGTCTCCTTTTTGGCTTTTTGCATCCATTTGAGACCTTCAGCCCCGATTCCTTCAAAGTTATTAGGTCTGGTTCTGGGTTTCCAAATACCAGCCCTGAGGATGTCTACCTTTCCGGTAGCAGCCACCTGTCTACAAGTCTCCAGTGTTTGTTCTTCCGTTTCTGCGCTACAGGGGCCGGATACAATTACCGGTCTTTTCTTCTGAAATAATTCAATAGGTTCAATATTCATGATTCTTTGTTTTTCTCGATTTCTTCGGATGCTTTTTTGCCTTCAGAAACCTTTTTTTGGATCTATACTTTTATGTCAATTTTTTGAATTCTTTCTAACACTTCTCTCCAAACAGACACGTCGCTGCAAAGAGAAAACCTAATGTACTTCGTACCCTCAGACCCAAAAACGGTCCCTGGGGGAACAAATATCTGGTAAGTTTCTAGTAGGTGATCGGCAAACTCTTCAGAGTTTTTCCAACTGTCGGGAATGGTACACCATACAAACATTCCTACCTGGTCTTTTCGGCAATTGCAACCCAGGCGCTGGGCAATATCGAATACAAGTATCCTTCTTTTTCTGTATTCCTTGTTAAGGCTTTCATACCAGCTTTTGGGTGAATTTAATGCAGCGATTGCTGCTTTCATTACTGGCTTGAACTGGCCGGAATCCATGTTGCTTTTGAAAGTGAGTACTGCTTGAATCAACTTAGCATTCCCGCTCAATGCGCCTACACGCCAGCCCGCCATGTTATGCGCTTTAGATAAGCTGGAAAGTTCTAAAAGCAGGTCACTTTGTTTCCGACTTTTCAAAAGGCTTCTTTGCTGATCCGTTAAAATGAAAGCATACGGATTGTCGTTCACAATGATAATCTGATGTTTTCGTGAAAAGTTTTTGAGTTGCTCAAAAAGTACTTCAGAGCTATCCGTCCCGGTTGGCATGTGGGGGAAATTGATCCACATGATCTTGATTTTGCTTAGGTCTTTTTGCGCCAGCCACTCAAAATCGGGGTAGTAATTATTTTCTTCTCTTAGTGGATAGTAGATGAGTTCTGCACCTGCCATTTTGCAGGCGCTTGAGTAGCTTGGGTATCCTGGATTGGGCACCAATACTTGGTCTCCTTCGTCTAAAAAGGCCATCGCGATGTGCATGATTCCCTCTTTTGAGCCAATGAGTGGCAATACTTCGGAATCAGCTTCCAGCGAAACTCCAAAATGTGTCTGGTACCACTTAGCAAAGGCCTGTCGGAGTTCGGGAATGCCTTTGTACGCTTGGTATTGGTGATAACCGGGCTCGCTTAATCCTGCGAGCAGGGCTGTTTCTACTTCCTTGGGTGGTGAAATATCGGGGCTGCCGATTCCAAGATTAAGCACATCGACCCCTTGTGCCCTGAGCGCAGCAACTTCTCTAAGCTTTCGCGAAAAATAGTATTCTTTTACCTCCCCGAGTCTGCTGGAGACCAATTGCTTATCCATGTGTCTGCCCCTTTTTATAAATTCCCAGTATTTCAAAAGCAAGTGCCATACGTTGCATTATCTTTTTTAGATCTTCCAGCTGCTCCAGCTCATCTATTTCCAAGTTGGCAAAAAAACCGTATAGTGAATTTTTACTAGGCACAGGATGTGACTGCAGTTTGCCCAAGTTGATTCCTAAACCGCTAATAATGGTAAGGGTATGTGCCAGAGACCCAGGATCATTCTTTGTTTGAAAATACACCGATACTTTCTCCGGCATATCTACTTTAGGACCGTTGCTGGGCTGGATGATTAAAAACCGCGTATAGTTGAGATCATGGTCTTCAATGCCACGATGGATGATATTGAGGTTGTATTCCATTGCGGCAAGCTCACTGGCGATGGCTGCAACATTGGGGAGCTGTCTCTCGGCAATGTATTTTGCACTACCTGCCGTATCGAAGGCCTCCACTACCTTGATAGACGGATATTGATCAAAGAAGCTCCCGCATTGCCGAATGGCCATTTGGTGAGAGTGAATCTCCGCAATCTCATCCTCCTCAACTCCGTGTAGCGCCATCACATTCATCTTTACCCTTAGGCCAACTTCTCCTATTATTTCTACATCCTCTTTGCGAAGCAGTCCATAATTCTGAAGAATGCTCCCCGCGAGTGAATTTTCAATGGCCATTACGCCAAAATGTGCCTCTTTGCGCGTCACTGATTTAACCAATTCGGCAAAGGTTTCACATTCGGAAAGGTCAATTTCCTGACCGAAGTAGTGATTTGCCGCTTCGTGGTGGAAGCTGCCCTTTAGGCCTTGTATGGCTACTGTTTTGTTCATTCTTGCGCATCAAAAAAGCCTCCTTGAGGGGAGGCTTCATTTGTTTTTTATTTGACATCAAATTATAGCCGTCCCGAAAGTTTTTTCGGATAAAAGAAGTAAAAGCTAAAATAGTTGTCTGTCTTGCTCATTTCCAGCTTCAAACAAATAGCTATTAATTGATAAAAGCAAGATAGCGCCTCGAAAATTGTTGTTAAATCTTGTTTCCTTCCGTCTACGTTTTCTCTTTTAGAGAATTGAAAAGCCGCCAATTCTAGCAAAAATGCAACAAAGAAGATCAATGGCTACACGTCCCGATCGGTGAGCCGTCCGGAGCTTTTAGGGTGCTTTGCATCTTGAATTTGCTAGGATTTTCCATAAACCTGTCTATTTCTTTTAGAATAAATTGATAGAAGACTTTATCCTGATCGTTGCGCTGTGCTTCTCTGGACTTAGCAAACTTCTGAATGCTTTCAATGCCTTGATAAACTTTTGCCCGCACTTCGGTGTAGGCTCGCTCATCTGCTGCTAATCGCATTAAATGCTGAAGCATCTCTGACTCCACGATGCGGTTTATTACGCGATCAGATGTATTGGATTCAAGAGTCTTCCATACGCTAGCTATGCTTAAATCAAGTACTTGCGTTACCCCAGGCTGATTGGGGTTCCGCATTTTATACATATGCAGGCGATTAAATCGGTCTGCGTTGAAAATAAATGAGAAAGGTAAACTTGCTGCAGTCTGTATTGCTGCCAGATAGTCGAATGCAGGTCCTGTGTTAGACGCAAAAGTTTCTCTTGATCTGGGATAACCAAAAGCTCTGGGCGGAATCGCTACAAGCAGTTCTTCAGGCAGCTTTAGGTGATTGGATTCAACTGTACGCAGCAAAGATTTCAGTGCGGAAAGTTGCTGTTCTGCTGGAATCATTTTTGTCACAGTTTGTCCATCGCCCCGCAGAGCATAGGTATATTCAAGGCCTCCTAATATTTTGCTGGTAGCATCTACCTGATACCTATGATAAAGGTAGATGGGCACCAGTGCTTCTTCAAGCAAACTAAGCGGAGTTCCATTCTTAACTGCTTTTTCAGAGAAGCTGTCTAGTACTTTACCCCTGATTTCCATCATGCGATCAAGCTCTTTTGCCGGAGATGCTCCATTGTCCCAGAGATGAGCTGCCGGATGCAAACCAGAAGCAGGGCGTGCGTCCTGGTCGGTAATGAATTTATGTCCTTTGCTAAAGGCACTATCTAAGATATTCTGAAGGGCTAGTTGATCCTCTCCATTTTCAAATTCACTGTAACCGTAAGAAATGGCAACCTTATCCCATGCTCCGATCTTATCATCGTACGCATTTTTGAGAGCGATCTCGCCATTTTCGTCTAGCGTGACTAGTGGCTGAGGATAGTCCATGACAGAAGCTCGGTCATAGGTACTGGCAGAAAAATTGTGCGCCAAACCCAGCGTATGGCCCACTTCGTGCGCGGATAGCTGTCTTAATCTAGCCAGCGCCATTTCGGTCATCTCAGTTGGCTCCTCATCGCCATTCTCGTATGGCTGAAGTAGCCCGGTCGCGATTAGAAAGTCCTGCCGTACGCGAAGAGACCCAAGGCTTACGTGTCCTTTGAGCATTTCGCCGGTTCTGGGATCTGAGATTCCACTTCCGTAACTCCAACCCCGCGTAGATCGGTGAACCCACTGAATTACATTGTACCTCGCATCGAGCGGGTGAGCTCCTTCTGGCATAATCCTGACTTGGAAAGCATTCTTGTATCCTGCCGCCTCGAAAGCCTGGTTCCACCAACTGGCACCTTTAATCAGCGCGGATCGAATAGGTTCGGGAGCGCCTCGGTCTACATAGTATATAATTGGCTCAACCGCCTCACTTATTTTGGCTTTAGGATTTTTCTTTTGTAATCGATGACGCACAATAAAGCGCTGGGTCAATGGCTGCTCAATTTGCGTAGCATAATCCTGATACGAAATGTTAAAGAAGCCACAGCGAGGGTCAAATCTCCGAGGAACGTATTCATCATCAGGCAGCGCGATAAATGAGTGATGCGTTCTTACGGAGACAGCATCAGAGGAAGGTGTTACAGATCTTATCCATCCTCCGGCCGGTTGTCCACTAAAAGTCAGTAACGATTCAAATTCGGTGTTCGAAGGAAAGTTGAACATACCCTCTTGGAAGATGGCAGATCGATTCAAATCTAATTTGTATTTGCCTTGACCCGTCCGGTTAAGCCGCACAGCTACGCCATGTGAATCCCGCATCAACCAATCTGTGATGTCAATTAAAAAGGCATCTTCACCATTTTGTGCAATGATCTCCCACCCGCCGATTACCGAAGTAGCAAAAGCTTCAGCGACAGACCTGACTTCCTCTTCATTTTCACTGACTGCACGGTAGTCGTAATTAGGCTGGACCAGGAGAAGTTTATTACCATGTCTCTCGAATTTTACTACTCGCTGATCTCCAAGTTGCCCACGGTCTAGTCCAATATCGTTAGAACCTACCCCTGCTGCTAGCGCATTGGCATACAAGAATTCTTCGTTCAATTGATCCACTACAAGGAAAACACGACCGATGGCTTCATCATAGTAAAAATCAAAAAAGCCAGGATTGGCGAGCATGCCCGCGGTAAAGTCGCCAATAGGATCGCTTTTGAAGTGTTCTTTCTGGCTTGCGGGCTGCGCTGTTTTGCACCCCTGAAGTAAGGCAAAGACTACCAAAACGTAAATTGGCGGAAAGCTCACTTTTGGTATCATTATTTGTTCAGTCGGAAACCGAATTCTAGACCGCCAATCAGCCTTGCGCCGCTTTTAACCTTAAAGAACGGGTTAGATTGCCCGGAGATATAGCCAATCCCAATACTCCAATTTAAGTGAATCCCATTAGCGTAATTTCGCTGTATTCCCCAAACAGGGCCGATGGTGAAGCTGTCAAGATCTGTATCGAAAGTATCTCCATCAATTAAGAGCAATGTGTTGAAACTGTAAGTACTGAGTAGTCCCACGTAGTTTCCTGAATTATTTCTCAGGTCTCTCCTACTTACTTGTTTTCTTTTATAGTAGTGCCGAAAAGAAGTAGTGAGAAAAGGAGTGGAAAAAGCGGTAAATTTTCCATTCCCATTTACATTTTGATAAGAAAGGCTGTAAGCTAGTCCTCCACCGAAAGTGAAAGATTGCTGTTCTCCAGCTTTTATCTCAACGTGTGCCATGATTGGGAGAATATTCAAGGATAGCTGGGCATTGTCGAGCTTGACCATTCGTTCTTGTGTGTAAGATTTTGCTGAAAGCAGACACACCGCCAAAAAGGAAACTATATATTTCATGAAGGTTGGCTATTTCGCAAATCAAGGTTAGCGAATTATTTTCGATTATCGTGGCGAAGCAGTTACACCCATTTTTTGACAGGTCGATAGAATTTTTGAAAGGAGTAGGTCCTCAACGTGCAGAAACCCTGCAAAAGGAGATGGGTATTTTCACGTTTGCAGACCTCTTACAGCACTACCCCTTCCGGTACGAGGATAGATCGAAATTTTATAAGATTGGTGAATTGCAGCCAGATCTCCCCAGTGTTCAGCTACTTGGGACTTTCACCAAGTTTCAAATTATAGGCTTGGGAAGAAAGGCAAGGCTGGTGGGCACCTTTTCTGATGAGACGGGCGCCATGGAGATGGTATGGTTCAAAGGCATTCAGTGGATACAGAAGAACCTTTCTATTGGAACTCGATATGTGGCTTTTGGAAAAGCTACGCAATATGGGGGAAAATTGAACATGGCTCACCCGGAGCTGGAAGTACAGACTGAGAAGAACACTAAAGGCAGTTTTTTACATCCGGTGTATCATTCCAGCGAGAAAATGAAGAAGAAGGGCATGGACAGCAAGTTCTTTACTAAGTCCATGAAGATCCTCCTGATAGAAGCGGTAAAGCAACTTCGGGAAACGTTACCACAGGAGCTGCTGGCGCAATTCCGACTAATGGATAAGAAATCTGCAGTGGTAACCATGCATTTCCCTAAGGATGTGGAAGTACTTCAAAAAGCCAAGCACAGGTTAAAATTTGAGGAGCTCTTCTACGTTCAGCTGCGCTTGATCAAGTTAAAGATCGCGAGAACAGATAAGTTTAGAGGTGCTGTTCTCAATCGAAGTGACCTCCTGCACAGCTACTACGAAAAGTATCTATCCTTCGAACTTACAGGAGCACAAAAGAAGGTAATACGGGAGGTTTACGCAGATTTTCGCTCAGGTCAGCAAATGAATCGGCTGGTACAGGGAGATGTGGGTAGCGGCAAAACCATGGTTGCATTTTTAGCCATATTGATCGCCATTAGTTCAGGTGCCCAATGTGCATTCATGGCGCCTACTGAGATTCTTTCGGAGCAGCATTTCAAAGAATTGAAAAAGCAGGTAGCACCGCTCGACATTTCTATGGCACGGTTGACGGGCAGTACGCCAAAATCTGAGCGAAAAATCATTCATGAAGGGCTATTGAATGGGGAGGTTAAGCTCCTCGTTGGTACGCATGCACTTTTGGAGGATAAGGTAAGGTTTAAAAACCTGGGATTGGCCGTGATCGACGAGCAGCACCGATTTGGAGTCGCGCAGCGAGCCAAGCTGTGGACGAAGACCATAGACGTCTATCCTCACGTGTTGGTGATGACTGCCACACCCATACCACGTACTTTGGCCATGACACTCTACGGGGATCTGGATATTTCTGTAATTGACGAATTGCCGGCAGGAAGAAAGCCCATAAAGACCAGCCATTTCCGAGATAGCAAGCGACTGGAGATGTTTGGGTTCGTGGAGAGTGAAATAAACAAAGGCAGGCAAGCATACATTGTATATCCGCTCATTGAAGAGTCTGCAACCCTGGATCTAAAAGACCTGATGGACGGCTATGAAGGCGTTGCGCGCAGGTTTCCACAGTTTCAAATATCCATCGTGCATGGCAGGATGAAGGCCGAAGATAAGGAGTGGGAGATGCAGCGTTTTGTAAAAGGCGAAACCAAGATCATGGTAGCCACTACGGTAATTGAAGTTGGGGTAAACGTGCCCAATGCCAGCATCATGATCATTGAAAATGCGGAGCGTTTTGGACTCTCTCAGCTACATCAGCTTAGGGGCAGGGTAGGAAGGGGTACCGACCAAAGCTATTGCCTACTCATGACAGGTCACAAACTAAGCACAGAGGCGAGGAAGCGCTTGAGTACCATGGTAGATACCACAGACGGATTCAAGATTGCAGAGGTTGATTTGGAAATAAGGGGTCCTGGTGACCTTATGGGAACCAGACAAAGTGGAGCGCTGGATCTGCTCGTCTCAGACCTGGTTCAAGACGGTGAAATATTGAAGGTGGCTCGAATTGCCGCCCAAGACCTATTAAAGGAGGACCCTCAACTCCTACATGAAAAACACAGAATGATCAAAAACCACATTGATTCATTCAGCAGGAACGCAGTGAATTGGGGCAGGATTAGCTAGGATTTTTCCTAAAGACAGATCGAAGTTTGGGAGAAATCGTGTATCCATCTGCCACAGCGCAAGAAGAAGGCAAGGCTACTTCTCGATAGGTTCTCTGCTTTTGAAGCTCAAAAAACTGAGAACTTTCCCCGTCTGGATCGACGATGAGGTAAAATGGAATTCCGAAGTTTTGATAAAGTTCAAGTTTAGTTATTTGGTCTTTTAGTCTGCTGGAAGGAGATAAAATTCCTACTACTAATTCAGGAGGAAAATCAAGAAACTGTTTTGAAATAGGTTTACACACAATCAGCAGGTCTGGGTGAACCACCTATGCTCGGATACAACCAATTAAACCTACTGACTTACTTGTGATTGCTCGTATGGCTTTACCGAGAAAGAATTGAAAAAAGGGGATAGCAAATAAGAGATAAGCGGTACTTCAGCCAGAAGGATTGTGGCGGTCCCCCTCATGCCTTCGCTCACCTTTTCTGCTAGCACAGGGTTTGACTCGCTTTGATATGCAATGGATACTAAAAACTGTCCGTTTTCGGCAACAGTAGAGATTCCGGTTACATTTCCCTCAAGCGTACCAAACTGGAGGTAAGGAAGATTAGAAAATCTCAAAACTGCCTTAGAATCTGCCTGAATCAATGCCAGGTCATTTTGTTGTAAATAGGCTACAGCTTTCTTGGTTCCACGGTTGTTTTCCAATCGGAGCAGGATACCATTATTTTCCACGCGCACTTTCATCCAAAGATATGTTCGGTTATTGTTGTTGAAATATTTTACACCTAACTACAAGATGGATGTTCATTTAAAATTAAAAACCATGAAAAAGTTACTAAAGGAGCAACTGAAAGAAGTTAAAGGAGGAGCTAGAAGGAGAGCTAAAAAGCGCAAGTGTGGATTGCGTAAGAGAAGGACGGGAGGTTGATATCCAACCAAATCAATACTTTAAAGGGACTCGATTGAGTCCCTTTTTTATTTTTGTATTGGGAGATGGGTCGATTGGTATTTTGGTTTGCTGCTTTAATGCTATGTAAATTATCATTTACGCAGGAAGTCTATTGTACTCAACAGCATGCACATGAGTTGTTTTCAGGGGCCAGAATTTTAGAAGATCCGGTGCTAAATGAGGTAAAAAATGTACGCTTCGACACTCCTTCGCAATATATTATTCCCACAGTTGTTCACGTTTTCCATAATGGCGAAGAAGGTAAGCTTGATCTTGACCAAGTACTGTCTGGTCTAAAAACGATCAACGAAGATTTTGCTGGATTAAATGAAGATTGGGAAGATGTTGATCCGCTCTTTGCAGAACTTAGGGGTAAACTAGATCTACGCCTTCAACTGGCAACTTTAGACCCTGATGGTAATAGTACTTCAGGAGTTGTTTACTACGATGATAAAAGTGCATCGCTTAATCAAAAAGACCTATACGAGAATCGCTGGGACATCAGCAGCTATTTAAATATCTACTTACCTATTTACATCAATGGAGAGCCATCGGTTGGAACCGCCTATGCCAGTTTGCCAATGGCGTTTTACATCGATAGCGGAAGAGATGGGATCTACTACAGCTCTGTAAGATGGGGACTTGGAGATCATTCTGAATTGGAACCAGGCAGCGAATTAGCATCGATTGCTACTCATGAAGTGGGTCATTGGCTTGGACTTTATCATACTTTTCAGAGAGGCTGTTCAGGTCCCGGAGATTACGTTCCAGATACACCACCGGCAAGCGAAGAGCCAATTTCATTAGGGGAGTGTCCTCTAGAAGTATCCACCTGTGGAAATAGAAGAAACATTGAGAACTACATGGATTACTTCCACGGCTGTAAAAAGATGTTCACCCAAGGGCAAGTGTTACGGATGATTAACGTGCTTCACGAACCGTTTCGGAAAAAAATCTGGAGTACGCAAAACTTGATTAAGACAGGGATACTAGATAATTCAGCTGTTCTATCACAACAAAATGTCATCGCATTCGAGAATAGTGTTGGTGAGCTTGCTTTTCAATTTAATGGTGAAAAGAATCGCTTAGTTGTCTATAATCTAAATGGCAAAAGGCTTTTTGAGCAAGAGGTGGTGGGAAAATTCCTAACTGTTTCACGAAATGTACTTGAGCCTGGTCTTCTTTTCTATGTTGTATTTGATGGAAATGACCGGTTTCGAGGAAAGATTCTCTTATCAAATTAGGCTTAAAACGCTACTCCCCGATCATAACAAAAGCGCCCCAGTAATAAGGCTTCTTGTACTTATCTCGAATTCGTTTCTGTGCTGAATTAAATGCCCGCTGCTTATCACCGTGCGATAGCCACTCTTCATAGAAGACCGTCATGAGCTCTTGGGTAGCATCATCGTCCACAGTCCACATGGACATGATGATGGCATCCGCTCCCGCAATTTGGAAAGCACGCTGTAAACCGTAAACACCTTCACCGTTTTTAATTTCGCCCAATCCTGTCTCACAAGCGGACATGACCACCACGTCCGTGTTGTCCAGGTTCATGTTCATGGCTTCATATGCAGTAAGGATGCCGTCATCGCCATTTTGCTCTGCAGTGATTTCTCCTGACTGTATGTAAGTATTTGCACCCGCCAGAATGAGCCCAGATCTTAGTAGCGGATTTTCCGCGTAGCTATCTTCCGACTTCTCATCAGGGTCCAACTCCAGGAAAAAGCCGTGCGTAGCAATGTGCAGGATGTTCGGATTGTCCACACTTTTGAGCGTGCCTTCCAAAGCCTCGCTAAGGAAATAGGCTTCTGCTTGCTTGTCGCTATTTGCGTAGAGACTGTCTATCAACTCTACTTCTTTTTTGGTGCCCGGAAGCATGGCCAAACCATTAAATGAGCGCATGTAGCGAACTAAGTTTCCTCTTACACCTCTAGGTATACTGGCACCTCTGGAAAGTGCGCCCTCTCTACCACTTCTGGTCCCGCGGATGCCCCTTGTTCCACCCATGCCTCGATCAGTAGCTTCGCCTTCTGTTTTCTCTGAGGCGCCCATGCTGTATTCCGGAAAGCCGAAAAACACACTCTGACCTCCCTCTTTAAATTCTGGAGCGTCCTCTAGCAGGTCCTTTGTGTTGGTAACAAGCGCCAAGTCAATCTCATCAAGCAGGTAATTCTTGGTTTCTGAATTCTGAAGGGTATAGATGCTGATCTGATTGTAAACGCCATCGGGCGCGAAGTAGATTTTCTTTATGCCCTCAAGCCTTCGAGAGATAGGCTCCCAAAAGAGCCGATAGGAGTAGTCCTCGGAAATCTTGAACCGAATGGCATTGCGATAATTGGCCAGGAACTTCTTTTCCATCAATGCCCCATTGCGGAGAATCACCATTTCAGGATGATCTTCTGTATCGTGCCTCACGATCATAGCAGCGTAGTGGATTTCATCGGTAAAAACACCCGCAGAATCAGTCGTAAAGTTTCGGTATCGGACCATTTCTACGGCAGCTTCTCCCGGTTCAAGTACGTCTCGGATGTCTTTCCAGGAAAGACGTTTGTTGGCAAAATTCTTTCCAAAGGCCTGTGAGGATTTGCTTAGTTCTTCTTCTAGCGCGTTAGAAGATTCAGTCAGCGAGTCTATCTTCTTGTTTCGTGAGACAAGGTCCATTTCCGTAGCGCTGAAAAGGCGAGCCATCTGTTCTCTTTGAGCAATCCAAAGCTCAAATTTTGCGATCAGAGCTTCATCGTTACTGGCCAAGATGCTTTCTCGCACTTTGGAGGTAGCGTACATGATCAGGCCTTTGAGCGCAAGCTGATAGTCATAAATTTCGCCAAGCAGCTCTCTGTTTTCCAGCGATGTTTCTTCTATGAACGAAACGTATTGTTCAAAACCAGGACGAAGTTTCGTGTAGTAAAAAGTTGCTTTTTCCTCCTCAGTCAATACCGGAAAGAATGAATTGATCTGGTCGAAATAGTTTTTAAATGTCTCTTTATAGTACTTGAGCGCCTCTTTAGTGTCGCCCTTTTTCCAATTTAGGATTGCTAGTTGTTTTGTACTCCGTGCATATAGTGGGTGTGAGGCACCCAGCGTTTTTTTCCTGATTTGATTAGCTCGGGTCGCGTAATTTTCGGCCTTTTCAAGGTCATCGTACGACATGTAAGCGTTTCCGAGGTTGTACATCGGCCGTGAAGTTTCCCAATTTTTATCTCCTAAAATGTCTTCGAATACCTTTACCGCCTGCAACCCGTTTTCAATGGCAAGCTCGGTTTGTCCATTATTTGCGTACAGCTCAGATAATTGGCTTTGCGCCCTTGCATAATCAAGTGACGGCTCACCATCACCAGCTTTAGTGAAAACTTCTAGCGCTTCTTTGAAAGCTTCTTCTCCTTTTGAGTACTGACCTGCATAACTGTAAGTCCTGCCCAAATTGATTAGGTCCACACCGTAGATAAAGGACTCTTCGCCAAAGAATTCTTTGTCAAATACAGCCACTTCTGATTGGATGCCGATCGCTTTTTCATAGTCTCCCAAATTGAAGTAAACTCTAGCAAGGTTACCCTTGGTGCCAAATAAAGCATCTTCAAAATCTTCACCCAGTCTTTCAAGAATTTGAATGGCCTCTTCAAAGCACGCTTCAGCCTCTGGCAACTTGCTCTTGTCTTCATACAGAATAGCAAGGCTATTAAGCGTAGAAACATATTCAAATGAAATTTCTAATCCATTTTTAGCGGCACTTTCAAGTGCTTCTAGGTAAGTCTTTTCGGCTCTCTTATATGACCCTTGGATTGCATAACTATCACCTAAGGATTTTTGAACACCTAAGTAGGACGTAGTTTCCTTATCGACGTACACTTCTAGATCCTTGATCTCATCACGGGCTTTTTCTACGTCTTCTATATTTAGATATAAATCGACCAGACCCATTGATGTATCAAAATAGGTTTCGCTGGATTTCCCGTACTGCTTCTCATCAAAATTTTTGGCTGCTAAAAGAAGCGTCTCTGCTTTTCCATAATACCCCAAGTCATAGTTTATGCTTGCTAGAATTGCCTTCAGATCGGAGTGACCTTCTGTAGGCTGTAGTTTTTCGCGCAGATCAAGCTCTGAGGAATAGTAGTCCAACGCTACTCTGGCTTCCTCAAGCTCGTAATAATATAGTTCACCTAGAAATGAGTAAACATTAGCAGCCACAGTATCTTCCCGAGACAAAAAGATCTCTTTTGCTTTCTCCTCGTTTTCTAAAATCGTCTCAAAATCATAGTCCAGGAAAGCATCATCGAGCTTATAGTAAAACTTTTCTTCTTTCTTGCTGGAAAACTGGGCAAGCAAAGGAACGGAAATGATGAGCAGTAAGAGCGCTGTAATCGATCTCATGTTGAAGTATTTTGTGCGATATGATTTGGTGGGCAAAGGCTAAAATATTGATTTTGCCAGGAATAAAGGTAACACATTGCATTCTTGGCTATCCCTGATTGATAGGTCAAAAAAGAATATCTGTCGAAATGCTTCTGATTGGCGGATTTAAAAGACAAAGACTTTTAATTTAGTTAAGTTAAAACAGACCCCAAAATGAGCCCGGCGCACCTTCAGCGTGCCAGCGGCACTACATAATGTCACCAATATGAATCTTTCTGGACTACCTGCCGCTAAAGTTTTATTTTCGTTTTTGGTCCTTGCAGCGGGATTTTTCTCCTCTGCGCAAGAGGTAACCAACACCAACAATGCGGGTCCTGGCTCACTGCGTGAAGCGATTGAAATTGCCAATGCAACCTCAGGCACCACTATCACATTTAATATTGATATTGGAGATCCTGGGTATGACGGAACCTACTGGACCATCACTCCTTCTCCTGAACTCCCCATCATCACGGGAGAAAACACGGTTATTGACGGATATACGCAAGCAGGAAGTATTCCTGCCACTGTAGATAATCCGGCTGAGTTAAGGATTGTCATAGATGGTTCCACACAAACCAATGCAGTGCTTCGCATAAACGCAGAAGGGGTAACAATTAGTGGCTTGGTGGTACAAAAAGCCCCGTTTTCCGGTCTTGCCGGAATATTTGTGATAAATGGCAATAATATAAAGATCCAAGGGTGCTACCTCAGTACCACGCCCGATGGAATGGATAGGGACGGCGATTTTGGGCAAGGAGTTTCGGTTCAAAACAACGCGAACGGCGTGACAATCGGAGGATCCTTACCCGCAGAGCGAAATGTGATCAGTGGCAACAGTGCAGTTAGCCTTTCAGAGGACTTACAAAATGTCCAGGTTATAGGAAACTACATAGGAATCCAGCCAGACGGAGTTACCGCGATGGCTTTGCGATCCCGCAGAGGGGTGGATATTAATCTCAATCCTGGGGCAAGAGTGATCATTGGAGGGACCAATAATGGTGAGGGAAATGTGATTGCGGGAAATGGGCAGTTTTCCTCTGAAGATGGCATAAGTGTAACAGATGCTGAGGGCCAGGTGACCATCTTGGGAAATACATTTTTTGACAATGCAGGTCTGGGAATTGATTTCTTTGACAATGGCGTAAACGCCAACGATGGATTCGAGGAGCCAGATGAGGTACAGAACTTTCCTATCATCACCGCAGCTACTCAAATTGCCGCGGATTTTAATATTCAGGGAACTTTGGAAAGCACTCCAGCTACCAATTTTCGACTGGAGTTCTTCAGTAATACCGTACAAGATCCCACAGGATTTGGAGAGGGAGAAGTCTTTCTCGGATTTTTAGATGTAGCCACCGATGGAAGTGGTCTTTCCACTTTTACAGCTGATCTTCCTTCGGTTACGGTAACCCCCGGATCTTTTATTAGCGCTACTGCCACACCTTTTACCGCAGGTCCAAGCTATGGCAGCACATCGGAATTTAGTCAGGGGTTTCAAATGCAACTGCCTTTTATTACCACTTGGGTAACCACAGACGGAGAAATTACCATCCCCACAACTGGAGGAGGCTACAACTATGAGGTAGTTTATTTCAATGAAAGTGTTGACCCGAATACTCCTGTAGGAACGCTCTCAAACCAGACCGCAGACGCAACACTCAACTCACTTGCAGATGGAGACACATACAGAGTGGAGATATTGGGAGACTTCCCCAGAGTCTATTTTAACAATGGTGCGGAGGGACAGGATATTGACAAAATTCAAACCATCGAGCAGTGGGGTGGAATAGCCTGGGGATCGGACTTGACAAGTTCTTTTGATGGATGCTCAAACCTCACCTACAATGCAGTAGATGCTCCGGATCTCTTTGCTACCACAAGCCTTTTTCGTTTCTTCAGGGGTTGTTCATCATTTAATGGAAATGTTAATTCTTGGAACGTGGGCACAGTCACAAATTTTGCTTCTATGTTCGAAGGATGTACAGTTTACGATCAACCGCTCAATGGATGGAACATGGCTGCTGCCACCAATCTTAGCGCAATGTTTGCTACCACCAACAATTTTAACCAGGACCTGTCCTCGTGGGGTTCACTGTTCACCAATCTTCAGTTTACCCTTTCGATGTTCGACGCTGCATCAAGCTACAACCAACCAATGACCACTTGGGCAACTGCTGTTGGAAGTGTGACAAGGATGGATGGAATGTTCACAGAAGCAGATGCATTTAACCAGGACTTAAGTTCCTGGGACGTCAGCAGCGTCACGAATTTTGGTGATATGTTCCTGGGCAGTGATGTTTTCAATAATGGTGACCCTGCGGGAATATCTAGTAAACCTCTTTCGTGGACACCCTCCAGTGCGACAGACATGGGAGGTATGTTTGGTAGTGCTGTGGTCTTCAATCAAGCTCTTCCCTGGGGAAGCAGTACTGCAAATGTGGTTACAATGAACAACATGTTCAATAATGCAACTGCGTTCAATCAGGATGTAAGTGATTGGGATGTAGGCAACGTGGCGAATTTTGCGGGAATGTTCCAAGTGGGTTCCAGCTTTAACAACGGAGCTGTTGTGCTGGACTGGAATACAGTAGGTCAAAATGTGGCAGGAAATATCATTTCAATGTTCGCGATGTTCAACGGTAGCGCAATCAATAGTGACTTAACGACCTGGGACGTTTCGAAAGTAAATACCATGCAATTCATGTTTGCAGATGCCTCTGCGTTTGATGGAGATCTAGCAGGATGGGACGTTTCCAATGTTACTGACTTTAGTGACATGTTTGGTGAATTTACTACTGGTGCAACCTCCTTTACGGGCCAAGGTCTTGCTGGCTGGACTCCAAACGGATCGCAAGTAATGTTTGGTATGTTTAATGGAGCTTCCAGCTTCAATGCGGATCTTAGTTCATGGAATGTGAGTGGGGTCACAAATTTTAATCAGATGTTTAACGGTGCTACCTCTTTTAATAATGGGGAAAGTGCAGGTAGTTCTTCCGCGCCACTAAATTGGACACTCGACACTACACCGGCGGCAGGTATTACAATGACCACCATGTTTCAAAATGCAAGCTCCTTTAACCAGGATCTATCTAGTTGGGATGTGGTAGAAGTAATTAATATGCAGGGAATGTTCACAGGAGCCGCTTTATTCAACCAGGACATTACCGGATGGAATGTGTCGTCCGTTGAAAGATTCGGAAATATGTTCACCAATGCAGATTCGTTCAATCAGCCTATTGGTTCGTGGACGACCTCATCTGCAACGGAAATGTTCAATATGTTTTTGAACAACGACGGCTTTAATCAAGACATATCTGGATGGGACGTGAGTAATGTCTTCAATTTCTCCGGTATGTTTAATTCTACTTCTAGTACTCCCTTTAATCAGGATCTGGGAGCATGGGACATCAGTTCAGCGTCAGCAATGACCAATATGTTCAACAACTCCAGCATGTCTGTTGCAAATTATGATGCAACACTTAATGGATGGGCAGACGACAATGGTGGTTCAGAAACGATTCCTTCAAGTATTACCTTGGGTGCTGATGGTCTGCAATATTCAGCAGCAGCCCAGGTGGCCCGAGATTTTCTTACTGGAACGCAATCTTGGAACATAGTTGGGGATGCACTCGCGATCTCAGCCCCTCCTAGCGACCTATTCACCACTGAAGTTTCAGATACGAGAATCGACCTTTTCTGGACGGATAATTCCGCAGACGAAACTGCTTTCGCGATTTTCAGATCCACTGGAAACAATGGCACTTTTACAGAAGTAGGCTCCACGCTTCCGGACATCACCTCCTTTTCAGATAACACTGTAACAGCCGATAACAACTATTTCTACTACGTGGTATCGAGAAATGGAGGAGGTGATTCTGCGCCCTCCAACGAAAAGGCTGCTGCCACCTTTACACCTCCGGGCAATGCTTTAACCTTTGATGGAGCTAACGACTTTGTAAACCTTGCAAGCTTGAATGATGTATTGGCAGGAAATGCAACCAGTCTCACATTTGAGCTGTGGATGAATTCGCCGACGGTCGCAAGCAATCAAATGCTCATTGCAGTAAATGGATCAGGGACAGGCAACGACAATCAAGTTCTTCTTAATCTTACCACCAGTGGTCAGATCGCCATTAACGATAATGTTAACGGAAACTCAAATGAAATTACGGGTCCTGAAGTCGATGATAACAGCTGGCATCATATTGCTTACACGAGAGATGGATCATTGGGCACACTGTACCTAGACGGACAGACCGTGGGTACACACGATGCGGAGTTTCCCATCAATGCCGGGGATTTATTCTCCCTCGGTCAAGAATACGATGGGATTTCATCTCCCGGAAACTTCTATGCTGGGTCAATGGACGAAGTAAGAATTTGGAATATCGTCCGCACGCAAGGAGAGATTCAAGCTGCTATCTCAACCGATCTTGTGGGAAATGAACCCGGCCTTGTCGCGTATTATAAGTTTGATCAAACCGACCCAACGTTTACCATTTTACCAGACCGCAGCTCTAATCAAAATGATGGTGCACTGACCAATTTTGGAGGGGCAGCAACTTGGAATAGTTCAGGAGCCCTGGCGGATATAAGTACTGAAGTTGTCAGCAATACTAGTGATTCAGGCTTAGGCTCCCTAAGAAGTGCGATCGAGTTTGCTAATGCTAACCCGAACACCACCGTCACTTTTAATATTCCCGGTCCTGCCCCATGGGTAATTAGCCTCGCCTCAGGATTGCCTGCGATCACGGCTTCTGGGACCGTGATTGATGCGACGACTCAGCCAGGCTGGTCTGATCTTGCTACCATGGTTCAAATAGACGGATCAGCTTTGGCTTCTGGTGAAAACGGACTGGACCTGGATGTGGGGGGTACCGAAGTATATGGACTACACATCACCAACTTTCCAGCCCTTGGAATTCAGGGAGGCCCTGCCATCAATGGGTCTGTAATTGGTACAGCTGGGAAAGGAAATGTGATTGGGGGGAATGGCACGAACGGCCTGGGCTTTACCGGGACTACTACCATTGTTAACAACCGGATCGGTACCAATGTCCTTGGAACAGCAGCAGACGGAAACGGGAACAGGGGAATTTCGCTAAGTACGTCCACGAGTAGTGGAGGTACGATTGATGGGAACTTGATTTCAGGAAATGGTGGAGCTGGGATCTACACCAACGCCACCGGCGGCCATACTATTACCAATAATTTTATCGGAACAGACGCAGCGGGCCTGCTTGCAATACCCAACTCGAATGGTCTGGCTTTAAATACAGCCGGGTTGAACTTCATCGCGGACAACATTATTTCAGGAAATACCAATTATGCGATCAATAATGTTTCAGGGTCCGGCTCAAATACCATCCGAAGAAACCTTGTGGGAACGGATATTTCAGGGACCAATCCACTTCCTAATGAAGCGGGAGGATTTAACTTCCGAGGAAGCAACACAGAACTTGGTATAGGTACCCCATCTGGTCAAGGCAATACCATAGCTTTTAATGGGGGACCAGCCATAGAGTTCATTAACACCAATACCGGAAATACTTTTGTAGGAAATTCGATTTTTGATAATGCTGCCGGAATTGTCTTAAATGGTGGAAATAATGGAATACAGCCACCAGTCATCACAAATATTTCTGCATCGGAGGTATCAGGCACGGGTGTAGATGGACAAAGAGTGCATCTGTATTTAGGTGACGGCAATGGTCAAGGCCAGCAATTGCTAGACAGTGTAGATGTCTCTAGTGGCTCTTGGGTAATTGCGGGCCTTTCTCTGTTAACCGAAGATGAAGTAGTGGCTACTGCAACAAGCGCTGACGGCACTTCTGAATTTTCAAATTCTGCTAATTTGTACCCCAATGCTGAAGGTTCTGGGGAGGCTTTAAGTTTTGATGGAACTGATGATTTTGCTGATACAGGAATCCTAATTGATTATGCTTCTTTAAACCAAATGACTTGGGAAGCTTGGGTATTGCCGAATAGCGCCACTGGTGACCACACCATCTTATCAACCGATGATGGCGGATTTGATTGGTCATTGTACCTCAATGAAGGAGTATATTTTTTCCTCAACGGAGCAGGTTTCCAATCCACAAGCGTAAGTGCTTTAATTGGTGAATGGCAACATATAGCTGCTGTTTTTACTGACGGAACCACGGACTTTTATCTGAACGGAGAGCTCGTATTTAATGGGTCCAACGGCTACTCAGGCAGTACTACTACCCTTCCCTTGACCATCGGAACGAACCCAGGCTTCCCCACATCAACTTTTTTTAACGGACAAATAGACGAAGTGCGGATCTGGAACATAGCCAGGACCGAAGGCGATATTCGAAATGATCTCGCCAAAAAAATCATCAGTTTACCCGCAGAGCTTATTGCCTATTACCGAATGGATGATTCTGCAGACGGCAGTTCACTTTTTGACGTGACAGGCAACAACAATGGCACAATTTCGGGTGCAATCTACCAACTCTCTGGTGCACACATTGGTGACGAAAGCAGCAGCAATTATGATGGTAATGGGACAGGTTTTGGGAATTTCTCAACAGACAACACAACGCCAGGTCCTATGCACGTCTACCGCATAAATCAGCTACCAGGCACCAATTCCGTGGCAGATCTCAATAATATTACGGATACAGAATATTATGGGGTTTTTGCACCTGGACTTACATACGTCGTGGATTATGATTATCCTGGTCTCACCTCGAACAGAAGGTTGGTTTCCCGTCCAGACTTTACTGCCCCATGGGCTGATGAAGGTGGGTTTTTTGGTACCATTACCAACAATTCCGATGAGCGTTTCATCACGACCATTACCAGTAGCAAGCAATTCGCTACAGCGATCGATCCTACTCCTTATCCACAAGAGCCCGGTTCTGGATATGCACTGGATCTGGATGGGGTAAATGACATTGTGATCATTCCAGACGATCCTTCATTACAGTTCGGAACCGGGGATTTCACGATTGAAGCCTGGGTTTACTACGATGGGACCGATCAAAACACGGGAATAGTCACAAAGCGGAATCCAGTAAATCCTTTTGAGCAAATTCAATTGAGAGTTGGAACCACCTTCAATGGCCCTCCTGGTAAGCTGGTAGGAGCCTATGTACTTCCGGATGGAAGGACTGGAAGTGGAACCGAGCTACCTCAAGATAGAATAGTAAATGCATCTGATGAGTTATCTATAGGGTGGCATCATCTTGCTTTGGTAGAGGATTATGATACTGATTTGAGACTATACATTGATGGGATTTTAGTAGGGACAGATACGGATGATCACCTAGGGCAGACGGTCAACATTGCAGGTCAAGACTTTCATATTGGTGCCAGTAATCTTGGAAGCTCGCACTTTAGAGGTACAGTAGATGAAGTGCGTATCTGGCGCACAGCGCTTTCCGAAACTACGCTTAGGGATTATATGATACGGGAGCTGAGTGCCGAGCACCCTGATTTTGCAAACCTGGTCTCCGCCTACAAGTTTGACCAAAACACTGGCAATGTGGCGGAAGATTTGGTAGGTTCCAACGATGGATCAATTACGGGAGCAACCTGGGTACAATCCGGTGCCCCCCAGGCAGAAGGTAGCATTTACAGCTACGAAGCTGGGCCTGGAGTAATAGACGTAACCAGTGAAGGGGAGCCGTTGAAGGTTAATTATGCCGATGCAACAAATGGGGTACACCTGTACGCGAATTTTACACTTCCCAATCAAACAGCAGTTGAAGGATTTCAACCACTTACGGAAGCGAAATATTTTGGCGTTTTCTCGTCAGAACCTCAGAATGTAACCATAGAACTAGCCTACAGTGATCAATCCAATGAAGCGGGAAGAAGATTGATCTTTCGAGACAACAACGCTGATAATGCAGCAAGTGGAGGTTGGGAACGACTGTCTGGACGCCTGAATACGATCACTGCTGTGGATTCTATCATTGCTTACAATGTACCCAGCAACATTGAATTTTTCACTGCGGTGCAAGATCCGATTGTCAGCTACCCGGATCTCTCCCCAATTGATCCTGGATCAGCATTAGATTTTAGTGATTTGGGCAACAACAAGTTTGTAGCCTTGGAAAATGAGCTATACACCGCGGGAGTTCTTGAACCTTTTTCTGTGGAAATGTGGATTAATCCATCTGATCTTGCAAATGGAAATACCTCTTATGGTGCTGGTATCTTGAGGAACACAAACAATGAACAGGTCGGTGATTTCTTTGTGAGCCTCTACCCCAGTGGCCGTATTGGATTTGCGCTGTGGGACCAGGCTGGAGCGGATGCAGATGGGATCACTGTGGCGGATTCGATACTTACTGCAAATCAATGGTACCACATTGCGGTTACCTTCGATGGTACGAACAAAAGAGTATTTATTGGCGGAGATGAGGTTGGGGAGTTCGAGACCAGGGGAACAGGAGTCGGCTGGGGAATAGGAGATGAAATTGGTCTGAACTGGACTGTCAATGGCTATTATTTTAAAGGGCTGATCGATGAGGTCCGTTTTTGGAAGGGAGCGATTAGCCAGATAGACATTATCAATTTTGCAGGAACAACCAATCTATTTGGGCATCCGAATTATGAAAATTTGGAAGCTTATTACCGGTTTGATGACGGCACTGGCTCATTGATCCTTGAAGATCTGTTTTCTAATCATGACGGCACTTTATCACCTAATATGGATCCCAATCTGGACTGGATCGGTTCTGGCGCGTTGGGAACTGCAGTTTTTGAGGTAGTAAATACAAATGATGCAGGGGTTGGATCGCTTCGCCAAGCGATACTAGATGCAAATGCTTCCACCGGCGCTTTGGTGAATTTCAACATTGCAGGAGCAGGTCCTTGGCAGATTGATCTTGTGTCCGAACTACCGGAAATCACGGGGGACAATGTAATAATTGATGGCGCAACGCAACCAGGTTGGGTATTTGGTGACCCCAATGCGATGGTCATTCTGAATGGATCCGGTTTAGGTACAGATGTAAGTGGACTGTTTGTAAATGGTGGTCAAGATGTCCAGATCTATGGGTTGATTCTCACCAGTTTTAGCGGAGGTACTTTCACCGGAGCAATCAAAACAGATAACAACGCGCATGGCATTCGAATTGGTGCGGCTAACAAGGGAAATATCATACACGGAAATGCATCAAATATTGGAATTTACATCAGTGATACAGATCAGGCAACCATTCAGGGAAATTGGATTGGTACATTGGATGGGACAAGTGTTTCGGGGAATGGGCAATACGGAATTCGAGCCGTTGGAGGCGGAACATTTGGAACAGTCGATGATTTGTTGGTGGGTGGTGACTTCACGTTAGGGGAAGGAAATGTGATAGGTGGTCATACAGGGATAAATAGCTATGGTCTTACCCTTGCCAGAGGTAATAATCTTAAAGTATCTGGAAATTACATTGGAGTAGGTACAGATGGGAGTTCAGCAATTCCAAACACCGGAGGTATCTGGCTGAACGGGACATCTGATGGATTCGTCACCAATGCTACTATTGGAGGCAATTCTAGCACCGAACTCAACATCATCTCTGCAAATGAAAATAGTGGTATCCGTGTCGGTGATGCTGATGGGGTTTCCATAGATGGAAACTTTATTGGACTGCAAGGTGACGGGGCAAGTGCACTGGGAAATGGATCTCAAGGGATAAATGTGCGACCTGATGCTTCATTGGTAACTATTGGAACTAACTCTCAAAACTTCATTTCCTATAATGGTGAGTTTGGAATCAATTTCGCGGCAGGTAATAGTTTAGGAACTACGCTTGGCTTGAATGTGATCAATTGTAATGTACTTGGAGGCCTGAGCTTTGGAAATACGCCCAACCCCACTGCAAAGCCAACAATTGGCGACATGAATATCTCTGAGGCAACCGTATCCACACCCGGCGCAGCAGATGGAAGCGTTTGTACCATTTGGATTGCGAATGATGGCTGCAACAATGATCAGGGTACAACACCTCTATTTAGTGGATTTGTTTCAGCGGGACAGGCAGTCGTTCCCGGGTCCTTTGTAGATGGTCAGTTTTATACCGCGTATGTCTTTGACCCTGCAACTGGATATTCCGAATTTTCTGATCCTTTTGAGAAAGGAGTAAATACTGCAATTTCCCTTGATGGGGACGATGATCTGGTGGATTTTGGAGACCCGTCTATTACTGACTTTGGGGCTGATGATTTTACCGTGGAGATGTGGGTGAGAAAAAATGAGGTCAACGTAATAAATGATAACAACGCAGGTTTACTCAAATGGAATCAAGGTTCTTCTCCTGGCACCAACGAGTGGCTTTTAAATATCGGAATATGGGCAACGGGGACTTCTCAGCCAGCGTTCCTAGTGGAGTCTGGCACCACTACTTTCGCTGCGGTTTCTGATTTTGAGTTGGCACTCGGTGAATGGGCACACATTGCAGGTGTAAAGCAAGGGGATGCTATTTTCCTTTACCTCAATGGTGAACTTGTTGCTTCAGAAAATGGCGTTGGTGACGTAAATAATGCAGGCAGAAATCTTAAGCTCGGTGTGGGTGATCAAAATCTATTTTTTTCCAATGCAGACTTTGACAATATACGCTTGTGGAATACTGCCCGTTCCCAGGAAGAGATCATTGACAATGCAAGTGCTGTACTGTCCGGCGAAACCAACCTTATCGGAAGTTTCACGGCCGACCAGACTTCAGGCGATCTCATAGACCTCACAGGCATTATCGGAGATGGCGTGCTTATTGGGGACCCTACTTATATAACTTTCACTGAGCCTGGGGACGTTTTCCCACCAATTTTCACGACCGGGTCTCCACTCATTAGCGATGTAACAGAAAGCGATTTCCAAATTACCAGTAGCGCCAATGAAACCGGGCTCTTATTTGTTGGGGTCTATAGCGATGGCGCGACTCCTTCTGTAGATGACATTGTGAGTGGTACCAACGCCATCACCTTTGCTTCAGCATTAAGTGCCAGCACGACCACTCGTATTGGGGGCGGATCACTGAGTCCAGAAACCGACTATGATGTCTTTTTTGTATTGCAGGACCTTACTGGCAACCGACAATTGTCTCCAACCAAGCTAGATGTGACTACTGCGGCAGCACCTGCCGGAAACTTTGCTTTGAATTTTGATGGGATCAATGATTACGTAGATCTTGGAGCCAATGACTTGCTAAACAGTGGAGACCTGACCATCGAGGCGTGGATCAAAATTCCAGCTTACCCAACCTCATCTGGAATGGCTATTCTTTCCAGGGCCGAAGAGGGCGAACTGGAGAGCACAAATATTAACTATTCGTTACGGGTACTAACAGATGGTAGGCTGCTTTTGACGCATGAGTTTGGCGCTGGTAACAACGTGAATGCTTTTTCAGATTCACAAAATCTCATACCACTGAATGCATGGACGCATGTGGCAGTTAAAAGAGTGGTAGCAGGAGCGACTGCAGATGTCTCCTTTTATATCAACGGAGTACTAGCGGGAGACACGCTTGGTGTCAGCGCCCCAACGGGTGGTACTTCCGGAACACCTTTTATCGCTAGAAACAATCAGGTTGGTTTTGAATTTCCTTTTGCTGGAGAAATAGATGAAGTAAGATTATGGTTCCGTGCCCTAACTACCGGAGAAATATCGGATAATGCGGCCGGAAATTATTCAGGTAGTCAGACCAATCTCCAGGCATATTATGACTTCAATGATGGCCCAGGAAGTGTAACTGCAATGGATCTCTCGGTGAATGGTGTCACCGGATCCCTCATCAATATGGATGAAAATACCGATTGGGTCCCAGGCTTTGATCCAACAGAGGCCATAAACCCTGAAATCACTTTTGCAACAGTCCCTTTGGCGGATGCCACTGTGAGCCCTGGTGCTTTTGATGTGCCAATTTACCAGGCGGCACTTGCAGTAAATGATGGTGATATCACGCTTGAGACCGCTACGTTTAGTATTAATGGAAGTGGTTCAGATTTCCTCGGCAGTGGCTTTGATTTATTGATCAATGAGAACAGTGACAATATTTCAACGGCAACCTTAATCGGAAGTGCGACACTAAATGACCCTGTCCCAGATGGCGTGAGTTTCACGATAGGCACTAATTATCCAGAGGGTTCCACCATCAACCTCTACCTTACTGCTGACATCAGCGCTAGCGCCACGGATGGGAACAGCTTCAATGTGGCCTTTCCTGCGCTTGCAGACTTTGTAATTACTGATCCTAATGTTAAGGTGGATGGAGGTCTGCTGGCTGGAAATACATTTACTATTTCTTCTGCGGATGTAACACCACCGGTGGTTACCGTAGACAACCTAGTCACCTCAATTCAAAGCCCTGCGCTAGCTGGAACGGTGGATGATGTATCCGCTACGATCCAAGTGGAGGTAGAAGGGAGTGATTATCCAGCTACTAACAATGGCGATGGCACTTGGTCGCTCGCCGAGGGCCAGATAGATCCACCACTGGTAGAGGGCACTTACGATGTGCAAGCGACCGCAACCGACTTAGCTGGCAATGAGGGTGTTGATGCAACTAATGGTGAACTTGAGATCTCCTTCTCTGTAGTTGCCCTCAGCCCGACCAACATCTCTTCAACAGGCTTTACCGCGAATTGGAGCAACGCATTAGACGTGCAAAGCTATGATCTGGAGGTATCAAATGTTGCAGATTTCTCCAGCCTGCTAGCCGGCTATCCACAGAACTTTGGTGCAGATGTAACCAGTGCAGAGGTATCGGGTCTGCAATTTGCTACCTCATACTATTACCGTGTCCGATTTACGAATACCAGCTCTGAAGTCTCAAATTTTAGTGCAGAAAGGGTAGTCAAAACCTTGCTAGATCCTCAGACAGAAGCAGACTCGCTTGCACTTCGAGCAATTTATAGCGCGGTTGATCCTGCAGGATTAAATTGGGATACGGAGCGCCTCAGGAATTGGGATGGCGTTTCGCTCAATGATGCCGGCACCAGGGTGGTGGGCTTGAATATCAGCAATACGAATGCAGCCGGAGCGTTGCCCAATCCATTTTCAGCAGCAATACAGGTAAACGATGGATTTTCTGAACTTACCAGTTTCAATGTTTCTGGAAATGCGATTACCAGACTGATTGATTTTAGTGGAACTGCGATACAAGCGGTAGCAGTGGAAAACAATGCCCTGACCTTCTCAGACCTTGAGCCGCTGGTACCTTTAGGCCTAAGTACTTTTACGTACGCCAACCAAGCGCCCGTCACGCTAGATCCTGAGTCAAGAGATGAATTTAAAAAGAATACCAGAACTGACCGACTAGGGATTGTGCGTGTAGCACCTCAGGATACGGATTACACTGTGACTGTAGATCTGGCGGGAATCAACAATATTTATAATTGGACCAGGGATGGAGCGCCTATTTCTTCCACCAGTGATCGCTACGTTCAGCAAGGAGGCTCACTTACCTTGAGCGCCATAGACCTTGACAATATGGGACTAATTGGCGCGAACGTTACCAGTTCTTTGCCGCAACTTGCTGATCTCACTTTAATGGTATTACCTGAGTTTGTTTTTGCCGTGGTTGACATTGACATGCGACTTACGGATTCTGGCGATAATCTGCTGGAAGGGGAAAACTTTATCGGTGCACTTTTGGAGACCGAAACAGAAGGTAGAGAGGCAGGGTACGATACGCTTACCCGAACTGAAGATGTTGTAGGTTCATTTTTCACCTTCGAAGATGTAATCCTGGGAGATTACCTATGTGGTATTGATCCGCTGAACAGAGCTGATTTTGTGCCGACCTATTTTGGAGACGCATTTACTTGGGAGGAGGCAGATACGGTGAAAGTGCGTGCAGCAACTACCCTGACCATTGTGATGACAGAGGAGCCGGAAGATCCATCGGGAGATGGCTCACTTTTGGTAGTTGTAGATGAGGATTTTGGAGATGATGAAGCCAGAGTTGATGCACGGCGAAGGGCGAAGAAGCGAAAATGTGGGCTGAGAAGAAGGCGTACTGGAGGAAGAACTACACAGGAAAACCCTAATGAAGGCTTTGATTTGTTTGCTTACGGTGAAACTGATGACAATGGGCAGTTTCAGTTTGGATTCCTGCCCGAGGGGGATTACAGATTCTTCGTAGAATACCCCGGAATACCGCTTGATCCCAATGCTGAAGTGGCGTTTACCGTCGGTGAGTTTGGCATAAGCGATACGGAGTTTTCATTGGTAGCGTTCGCAACAGAGGGTGGAATCGAAGTTTCGTTGGATCGAATACTTGGCTTCAGAGTAGACTATTTCAAGGACTTGCTAGTGTATCCCAATCCTGCGGAGGATGAGGTGACCATTAGCTATCGCTATTTAAACGCTACCGATGTGGTGGCGGAAATGGTAGACCTGACTGGAAAGGTGAAATGGCAAGCAAACTTACAGCAGGGATATGATGGAGCGTACAAAGTACGTGTTTCGGATTATGAGAGCGGCATCTACATCCTTCGCTTCTACGAAAATGGACCCAATAGAGAAGCCATTGGAAGTGTAAGAATTGTCGTGAAGTAGTACAGCCAGCAATCAGATTCGCATACCGCGAAATACTTATTCGTATACCAACTTTACGGTATTGCGCTAGAAGCCTTCCGAGTTTTATTTTGAATCGTTAAACGAAACATTATGAAACTTATTTGTACTGCCCTTTTAGCAATTTCAAGCCTATTACTCCATGCTACGGTGATCACTGTAGATAACAATGGAAATGCACCTACAGGTGTTCAATCAAGCATCACCTCGGCGATCAGTGCTGCTTCCGTCGGAGATACGCTTTTGATTATTCCCAGCACAAGTTCTTACGGCAACATCACCATCAGCAAAGAGCTTACTATTATAGGTGTCGGCTTTAACCCTGATATGGAGATAGCCTTGACAAGCACTGTTGGTAATGTGATCATTCAAAATGTTGCCGGCGGCACGAAGTTGATAGGCATGGTAGTCACGGGTTTGCTGACCTTTGGAAATACGACTGGGAGTTTATCTAACGTAATTGTAGAGAACTGCCAGTTAAACTACATGTCCAATAATGGGTCATTAAATAGCCTCACAGATATAATTATCCGGCAGAATGTGATAAGATCTTTGTTTCTAAACACGCCCGACATAACGCTATCAGCATCCAATCAGTCTAACATTTTTATCATCAATAATGTATTCTCCCGAACTTCAACCAGTACCTCTTACAGAGGTCCACTAGTCACCACGGGTGGAGTTACTTTTGATCACAATGTTTTTATGGGCGGAGCATCGCAAACAGCTTTTAGAGAACTCAGAGATTGTGTTGTATCAAACAACATTTTCCTGAGCATAGATCCTGGCTCGGCTTTGGCATCCAGCACAGACCTCACTTATCGCAACAATCTCTCTACTACAGCGGGATCCTTTGCCACTATGACGGGAACTAACATTACGCTGGACTCCAACATTGAAGATGATCCTACTCTGGAGAACCTACCTAATGCTACGGTAACTTATACTTATGATCTAGATCCTGGTATGGTCATGGGTTCGGTGGGTGAAAACGCGGGCTCAGATGGCACCAATATAGGAGTAGATGGAGGCACGTCCCCTTTTAAACTTACTGGCTCAGTACTTCCGGTAGTACGAAGGTTTGATCTTCCTACCAGTATTATCCAAGGCAGCGATGCGAATGCTACGATCGAGGTAACTGGGAACTAGTACCCAATTCTCTTGTAGATCGCTATCTCTTACTAAAACTTCTTTTCAGAAAAGTGGCTGTTCCCAACCTTAATAATTGATTCTTATGAAGCGAATCCTTGTGCTTTTTGTTTTCTTCTGTTCACTCTTTTCCAGTGCTCAAGAAGTACAATCATTGGAGTACTTTGTAGATTCTGATCCAGGAGAGGGGCTCGGCACTTCCATCGCCATTACCCAGGGGTCGAGTGTGTCAGTCAGCGATTTGCTCGCCTCTTCCGCACTTGATCAGGGGTTTCACACAATCTATCTAAGAGGAAAGAATGCCATTGGCAACTGGGGCCACTACTCCGCTACCACAATTTTCATTGAGTCTGCTGTAGGATTTAACGACATTGTGGAAATAAGTGAAGTAGAGTACTTTGTAGACACCGACCCGGGAGTGGGTTTAGGCATACCGATTACGGTAACTACTGCTGCGGAAGTTCTGGTCCAGGAGTCTATAGCTCTATCTGCATTACCTCAAGGCTACCATACGCTGTATCTCCGAGGAAAGCTATCCGGAGGTTCTTGGGGACCCTATACTTCCAGGGCCATCTACGTTGAGACTTCCAGCGAGGCAAAGGATGTTGTTTTGGTGGATGCACTGGAGTACTTTGTAGATTCAGACCCTGGTGTTGGCTTAGGAATACCACTTACAGTTACCCCCTCTTCCAATGTAATGCTCGCTGAGGCAGTCGATCTTTCTAGTTTAAGCGAAGGATTTCACAACGTTTACCTCCGGGGTAAAAGACAAAATGGCAGTTGGGGACCGTATCAGGTTACTACCGTCTATGTAGAAGCAAACCAAGATCTCAACGACATTACTGAAATCGAGTACTTCTTCGATGATGATCCAGGTACCGGGGCAGCTTTGGTTGCATCTGCATCTCTGCCTTCCTCATTGGTAGAGGACATTATTGCTTTGGAATCTGCAAGTCTCTCTCTGGGAACCCATACTGTGAGCGTTCGTGCCAGAGAGTCATCAGGAGCCTGGGGTCATTATTTGACACAATCCTTTGAAGTGGATCCTTCCGGATTGGTGCTTTTTACTCCCAATGGTAACCAAGTGCTAACCGTGGGAACTCCGGTTGAAATTACCTGGGCGTTTGGCGGATTTCCGGATACAGACCTGATCGAGATCCGTCTAAGTGAAGATGGTGGAACTACCTTCCCGACCTTAATTGCTGATGGAACATTTTCTTCTTTTCCGGAGAACACATTCGAATGGACGCCAGACGCAGGCGATATATCTACACAGGGAATGATTGAAGTTGCCAACATCTCCCAAAATATTCGAGATACCAGTGATGTAGTTTTTACAGTTGCCAGCGCCCCTGCCAGCATCACCATTTTCACTCCAAATGGAGGCGAGGAGCTTACGGAGGGAGTGTCCTTTGATGTAACCTGGGAGTACGATGGCTTTCCTGATACGGACTTAATAGAGATCCGCTTAAGCCTGGACGGAGGAGCTACCTATCCGTTCTTCCTGGCGGATGGCACGTTTGCAACATTCCCTACCAACACCTTTAGCTGGACGCCTACCATGTCTCAGGTAAGCACCAATGCATCAATCCAGGTCATCAACACTACACAGACGATCAGCGATGAGAGCGAGGGGATTTTTACAATTAATGCAGCTACTTCGGGAGGCATATTGTCAGGGTCGGCTATCAGCAGTGTGGGCACCGGGTTTGACTTTTCCAGAGAAGAAACTGCAGACAATGAAGACAATGCGGACTACCAACCAGACTTTGTATTCACGACCAATGAAGGTTCCAACTTCGGGAACGAAGGCAGTTCCAGTCTGAGCGGGACAGGTCCCAGAATACAGCTTTTAGGAACGGGATCTATCAACTCAATAACCAATGTTCCTAGTTATACAGGTATGAGCCCTTGGATTGAAACTTCATGGCAATTTGAAGGAACGAGTGGTACACCGGTATCGGTGGGAGAATTATGGGTGGTATTTACCAGGGAAGGCCACTACGCGATCATGGAGATTACGGCGGTAGGTACAGGCAGTTTTGATTTTGATTACAAGTACCAGCCAGACGGCAGCACTGCATTCGATGGCAGCACGGATACTACACCTCCATCTTTTGCAACGCTGGTTTTTTCAGATGCTTCGCCTACGAGCATTGAGATAAATTATGAGCTTGATGAGATAGGAGACCTATATTTTGTGGCGATTGACAATGGCGGCACAGCCCCCACTACATCGGAAGTACTTGATCCGGGAACGTATGGAGGTGCAATCGAATCATCAGGGGTAATTACAAGTACCATTACGGGCACCTTGATCGCGGATGGATTATTTGCCTCAACAACCTACGACCTGTACTTTGTAGCTGTGGATGGAGCAGGAAATGAGCTTGATCCGCCCGCAAGTCTTTTGGACCTCAGCACAAGCGCTGCAGCGACTATCACCATTTTCACTCCGAATGGAGGCGAAGAGCTTACGGAAGGAGTGGCCTTTGATGTAACCTGGGAGTACGATGGCTTCCCCGACACGGACTTGATAGAGATTCGCTTAAGCCTGGATGGAGGAGTTACCTTCCCATTCTTTCTGGCGGACGGCACCTTTGCAACTTTCCCTACCAACACCTTTAGCTGGACGCCTACCATGTCTCAGGTGAGCACCAATGCATCAATCCAGGTCATCAACACTACACAAACGATCTGCGATGAGAGCGACGGTATTTTTACGATTAATGCAGCCTCTTCACCCAGCATCACCATTTTCACACCGAATGGAGGCGAAGAGCTTACCGAGGGAGTGGCTTTTGATGTAACCTGGGAGTACGATGGCTTCCCCGACACGGACTTAATAGAGATTCGCTTAAGCCTGGATGGAGGCGCTACCTTCCCGTTCTTCCTGGCGGACGGCACGTTTGCAACTTTCCCAACCAACACCTTTAGCTGGACGCCTACCATGTCTCAGGTGAGCACCAATGCATCAATCCAGGTTATTAATACTACACAGACGATCAGCGATGAGAGCGATGGGATTTTTACGATCAGTCCTGCAACCCAGCCTTTGATTACTATTCTCACTCCAAATGGAGGTGAGGAGATAACTGTGGGAGAAGAATATGAAATTACTTGGACTAGTGAAAATGTGACCCTCACAGACTTTCTGGAAATACGCTGGAGTACGAATGGAGGTGATTCTTTTACCACCATTGACGATGGTACTTTTGAAAGCCGAAATGGATCTTATACTTGGACGGTACCGGATGTAGCAGGGGAAAACAATCGCATCCAGATCGTCAACACTACATTATCTATTTCAGATCAAAGTGACGCAAATTTCTCTATCGTATCAGCCCGTGAGGTTCCATTTGCCTTCGAAGCAGAAGAGATTACTTCCACTTCATTTTTGGCATCATGGGCTCCTACCATCGATGCGGTTTCTTATCGTCTGGATCTTTCTGAAAGTGTAGGTTTTGAAAGCTTTGTAGCGCCATTTGAGGATTTTGAGGTCAGCGGAACCTCCCAATTTCTTGATGGACTAGATTTTTCACAGAGCTATTTCTATCGTGTACGAGCCGTAAATAGCGAAAATGAAGTGTCCGCAAACTCAAATGTTGTGACGCTCAAAACCGTTTTAGATCCTACCACTACTGCAGATTCACTTGCGCTGGTCGAGATTTTTGAGGCACTTGCTCCCCAAGGCCTCAATTGGGCTTCAGAAAGATTGAGAAATTGGAACGGAGTTACGCTAAATGCGAATCAGACCCGCGTCTCTGCCTTAAATATCAGTGAAACAGCTGCGGCAGGCAGCATGCCCTTTGAGTTTGAAGGCGATGCAGCTGGCGGTTTGTCGCTCGTAGTAGAAATGGATCTTTCGGACAATGCAATTACAGGTTTATTGGATTTTTCCCAGTTGCCAATTCAGAGCTTAGATGTCTCCGGTAACAAACTCGAATTTGATGACCTAGAGCCAGTAGTTTCTATTCAGACACTCGATTATAGCAATCAGGTAAGCATTCGCTTTAACGAAGCAGCCGAGGAGCCCATTAAGATTTTCCATTTGCTGGATCCTGGCCTTTCCATTACGACAGGTGGTTCAGCCAATGAGTACCGGTGGTTCAGAAATGAGGAGCTCATTGAAACGGGTGTAGAGTTTTCCGTTAGTGGGGCGAATCTTGAAATTCTCGATGTTGATTTTGACAACATGGGTGCTTTCACAGCAGAGGTATCGAGCTCTTTGGTACCTGGCTTGATCATAGAAGTAGATGCGCAAGAAATCTTGGCCATTGCTGATTTGACAATAAATGTGGTAGATACGGATAGTAATCCTTTGTCAGAGACTGTAGCTGCATTCCTTCTTGAAGCAACCAGAACGGAAGTTGGATTTGAAGTTGCGGCATCAGTTGAGGAAGTGGGCAGCACTTTCACCTTGGAAAATGTAGTACTAGGAAATTATTTGGTGAATATAGATCCGGTGGGTAGTGAGGCTTTCATCTCTTCTTATTTCTCCCAAGCCTTTCAGTGGATTGAAGCGGATACACTCAGATTCAGAAACGACAGCACAATCACTGTTACCATGACTTCAATACCAGACCCAAGCCAGTTTACTGGAGATGGATCCCTCGAAGTAGTAATCGAAGAGGATTTTGGTGATGAGGAAGAAGAGCGAGTCGATGCCCGTAGACGCGCAAAGAAGCGAAAGTGCGGACTGAGGCGTAGAAGAACAGGAGGCAGGGTAGCGCAAGAGGACCCTAACGAAGGATTTGAACTCTTTGCCTACGGTGAAACAGACGATAATGGACAGTTCAAGTTTGGGTTCCTTCCAGAGGGTCAATATCGTTTTTTCGTAGAATATCCCGGTATTCCAGTAGATCCCAATGCTGATGTAGCTTTTACGGTTGGCGAGTTTGGCATCAGTGACACAGAATTCTCTCTGGTCGCATTCGCCACAGAGTCTGGTGTAGAGGTAGTTATTGACCGCATTTTAGGCTTTAAAGTGGATCATTTTAAGGATTTGCTAGTATATCCCAATCCCGCTGAGGAGGAGGTTTTCATTGAATATCGCTATCTCAGGTCATCGGAAGTAGTGGCTGAGCTAGTGGACCTTACCGGTCAAATAAAGTGGCAAGAACCCCTGACGCAAGGTTACGATGGTGCCTACAAAATGAAAGTGAATGATTACGCTCCAGGGATTTACATCCTTCGGTTTTATCAGGATGGTACTCGCAATGAGGCAATTGGGAGCATGAGGATAGTTGTAAAATAAAAATTGCTGAGTGCATCAGCTATTTAATTTACGCAGATCAATGTGATTTCTTTGCCGGGTTTTATTTGGCCTAATTTGCCCAAGTCTTGGGGTAAAACGGTTCCGATGCGAGGGTAACCCCCAGTGGTCTGACAGTCATTCAGTAGTACGATAGGCTGGCCGTTTTGAGGAAGCTGTACTGTTCCGGGAATCACTGCAGAAGAGGTAATTTCGTTTAGGCTACTTTCTAGCTTTGCTCCACCTAGTCGGATACCCATACGATTAGAGTTAGGCGATACCTGAAAGCTCATTGCTTCAAAGGGTGTTGTTAAGGAGTCCCATTCTGGGCCTTGAACAAACCTAATTTGAGAACCCTCCATATATCTGGAAGCAGTTTTGCCGATCTGTCCCAAGGATTGGGTCTGAATTATGTCTCCCTGTCTAAGGCATCTCCCTTCATATCCGCCAAATTTTCCTGGCAGGTAGGTTGAAAAGCTATTCAAACAACGCTCCATCTGAAATTCACCACCGATAGAAACATAGGCATAAACCATCACGGGATTGCTAAGTAATACTATATCACCTTTGCTTACCGTGATTGTGTTAAATTTGGAAGCTACATTGTTGATCTTAATTGCAGCTCCGTATACGCTCAAGACAGATTTTTCAATTGCCTCCAAAGTGAGGCTGCTAAGCGCATATTCAATCACAGGACCATCCGGTTCATTCCCCACTGCACGATTGACCATTTGCATTCCCACAGGATCAATTGCTCCAGACTGAGGAATACCAAAGCGCCGGTAACCTATCCTACCCTTATCTTGGATCGTTATTAACCCGCCGCTTTTCAAGACTTTCACTTGACCCACGACTCAAAATCATTTTTGCTTATGCGTTGGAATTGAAACTGAGAGCCTAATGCTAGACTAAGCGGAGGGCTTTTCTCAAAATCAAAAAGTTTAAGTGGTGTTCTACCGATGATATTCCACCCCCCAGGACTTTTGAGTGAATAAATGCCGGTTTGATCGCCACCAATGCCAATTGATCCCGCCTCTACATTGACTCGGGGCTCCGATAGCCTTGGGCAGGCAAGCACAGGAGACAAACCACCCGCATAAATAAATCCGGGTGTAAATCCTATCAAATCAACCGTGTAGTTTCCTTGAAGATGTAGAGCTATTAATTCTTCTAAAGGCAATTTTGTATGTCTGCTGATTCTCTCAAGGTCTATCCCCATTTCGTAGCAGATAGGGATCATTTTTGGTGGGCTTTGAGTTGTTTGCTTTTCTGGGAAAATGGTGAGTCCTTCTAGTATGCTTTTGAGCTGTTTTTTTCTGAGCGAAGTAAAGAGCGCGATGGAATCGTAAGCAGGCACAATGTCAATTAGCTGGTCAGAGAGTGCTTCTACGATTGCGTTTGTTATCCTGTGGATTTGATGTATCGTGATTTTAGATGGCGCCTGTAGCAAGTACACTGCTGACCCGAGCGTTTTCAGTCCCCAATTCTCATCATTAATTTGAAGTGACTTGTGCTCCTCTTGTCTCAAGGTGTTCTCTGATTTTTTTTGCTAAAGTTACTGCCCCCGGGGTATCACTATGGAGGCAAATGGTATGGACTTTTATTTTTTGCCAACCGTTTTTTAGTGTTTTAATTCTTTGATTGAAGGCCATCTGCTCCACTTGATGTAGCACCTCTGATACATTGGTGAGGACTGCTCCGACCGCAGCACGAGAAAGTAAAGTATGAGAGTCTTCATACTTTCGGTCTGCAAAACCCTCTGTAACGTAAGCAAGACCGGACCTTTCGGCGGCTATCTCCATCTCACTGCCATACGACCCGTACAGCTTTACGTTCCGATTCACTTCAGTGATGGCTTTGCAGATTAAGGATGCGATAGCTTGATTTTTTGCCGCGTAATTGTACAAGGCCCCGTGGGGTTTGACGTGGTGCATGTCTAGACCAGACCGCTCACACGCATTATTTACTTTTTTGATTTGCTTGATTAGAGACACTAAAAGGTCATCATCGGAAATGTCTAAAACCCTTCTCCCAAAGAACTCTGGATCGGGATAAGATGGATGTGCGCCAACAGAAACACCTGATCTTTTTGCCAACTGTAGTGTTTCTTCAATGGAAGATTCGTTCCCTGAGTGACCTCCGCAAGCGATGTTGCAGGAAGAGATGTATGGCATGATGTGAGCGTCGAGTTCAGTATTGATCTGCTCACCAAGATCAGCATTCAGGTCGATGCGAACCTGATTCATTCTGGAATTGCTAGCTTTTAAGTTCTATGGAACCAAACATCACAAATCCATTTACATTGAGTTTAGAATTAGATCCAGTGGTACTCACGGATCTTTCATCGCTGGATCCACCCAGGATCGCAGTTGCATTCATATTTACATCCCAATCCTCGGGAACTAAGATTTCGGTACCTCCAAACATGCAGAATATTTCTATGTTGGCTTCAGTTGCGATCTGCGAACTCTTTAAATCGATCTTGGAACCGCCAAAGAGTGTGGTGATTTTACCTCCTTTGAGCTGCTCAGAGGTAAACTTCTTTTCTGTTCCCCCGAATATTGCAACCTCATCAAAGATATCTTCTTTATTCTCCGAAACATCCGAAACGGAACCCCGACGCAGTATAAATGAAAGCCCAATGATGATTAAGATAACTGGCCAGTAGTCGCTGAGATCCAGAACATCAAAAACATCCAGATAAAAGAGCGTCCCCAATGCGAAAAAGATCAGCGCAGGCCTTGGGTTTCCTGAGATCAGGTTCACAACTCCAAGTATGATAAATACGATGGGCCATTTGAAGACATACCAGGGGATCTCGATTTCTAGACCAAGATTATCTAGTAAAAACAAGGCTCCAATTATGACTAGCACGATCCCCAGAATCGCTCTTTTCCGTGTAGTAATCTCCATTGTGAGTAGTTATAATGAATTGTAAACGTAGCTCATGGTACGGAAGAATTCCAAGATAGGTAAGGATTTGAAGTCAAAAGGTACAATAAAGGAATAGCGGCCGCTATTTTGAAAGCTTTCTGGACTTTATCTTAGTTCTGAACTGTTGAATCGGCTTGTCGATAAGATAAATCATGAAAGCGCTTATTATGAATGCTGTTCCAACACTGGAAATGAGGAAAATTAAACCATCGCCGGTTAGGAAAGCTGGTTTCCATGTTGATTCTGAAAGACAATAAATAATTGCCCCGCATTGCCAGTGAATAAGGTAGATGGGATAGCTAAAATCTCCAAAGGCGGCGTCCATTCTTTTTGATAAGTATTGAGATTGATAGTCGCTTAATGCCACAAGACAACCAGATACAATGATGAGATTCAGGTAAAACCCATAGGTAAAAAGAAGGGGCAATTCTACCTTGTATTCAAGGATAAATGCTAGTGTAAAATTGAAGACCATAAGCACCAGCCAGAAAATAGGACTTTTGATACGTAAGACCTCTAG
>JBCCLV010000024.1:0-40770 GCA_039026695.1 Bacteroidota bacterium | reverse complement strand
CTAACGGCTACATCCACATTCTGAATTCCAGACGCACCTACCGACTGGCTGCCTTCACTAACCGCCGTAGCACCTACATGATTTTGCCCAGCCTTGATTTGATTAACAGAAGGGGTGTTGCTAGAAGTTGTTGCTACCCAAAAAAGGGTTCCTCCACTTTCGTCTGTGGTTACAGAACCACTGCCCGATAAACTTCCGTCACTTACCGCTGTTGCGTTTGAGAGAACTGGAGGAGTGTTGTCAGTGACAGGATTTTTGTTTTGTTGCTGTAGCCAGTCCCAAAATGAGTCAGTTCTCCATTCATAGTAGTCACCACCGCCACCACCCATATCACCGGACTGCTGGGGCTGATTGCGCCCATTGTTGTTAAAGACTACAGAATTAAAGGTTCCATGGCCTACGTTGTTGTAGAGAGTGTATCGATACTTGTCCAAGTCAGTAGTACCCACCTTCGCGATCAATCCCCTGAAAAAATTTCGTGTAGGTTGGTAAGCGATCGTGTTATCTGCAAGGGAGTGATGAAACCAAACGGAAGCACCTGAATTTGCTACTGCGTTTTCCTGTGCATCTGTACCACCACCTGTTACAGCAGCACTGGGTACATGAGCAGCGACGCTCTGAAAATTTGCCGTATTAGCAGTAGACCAATTCTTAAAAGCAGCCCCTGACCCAGAGTTGTAGGAAACAGACCAATTAAATTCTGTTGTCTTGTCTGCATATTCTCCTCTCGCCCATCCATAATAGCTATTGACCCTAAGCGGATTGCCTGAAAAAGATCCATCATTGTCTTGAGGAACCAAGACAACAAAAGGCACATCGTTGTTTTTGAGCCAATTTACGATTCCCCAATTTGAGAGCTTACTAGTTACTGAACTTTGTGAACCATCCCCGCCTCTTCCCAGGCCATGTAATACTACAAATACCGGCCAATCATCCCGACTATTATAGTTTGCTGGTAGGTACTCATAATATCCAAGTGGATTGCCACTACGAGTCTGTTTGCCGATCGGGGTTAAGGAACTGGACTGGGCAAAAAGATCAGAAAAACTAAAAAAGGAACTGAGTACCAGCACTTTTAATATGAGCCATTTCAGGTTTTTACATTTCAGCATGGCGGTAATTGTAGCATGATTCAATCGTAGCGGCGAATGAGATTTTGTTAGAAGTTTCAAGAAACAGCTCAGTTTGAAAATTGAGTCTTTACAGAATGTTGATTTAGTTCTATTTAATCACAAAATAAATCAACTTCTACTTCAATTAGTCATTCGAAAAACTGAGTTCATCAAAGTATTCAGTGGAAACGTGTGCGATTTAATATTCTAAAATTTTGTAAATATGACAACATTTTGTCTTTAACGCAGCGTCTCATTTAAAATAAGTGTGCCTTTTTGATTGATTAAACAATAAAAGAGACATTTAAAGTGAAAACATGTTTCTATGAAAAAAGCAGAACGCAACTCCAACTCAATCATACACCCAAAAAGCTAAATCCCAAGTTTTTGATAGATTGACTTTTTGCTGATCTGAGTAATCTGCCCTGGTTTCATATTTCCTAAAGCAAGTAAACCGATACTCACCCGAATCAGTCGCAGTGTGGGATGCCCAACTTTGGCAGTCATCTTTCTTACCTGCCTGTTTTTGCCTTCTTTCAAAGAAATTTCCAGCCAACTGCGTTTTGGATGTTTGACATAATTCACGGGGGGCTCCCGTTCCTGAACTGTTGGAGCAATTGCCTTTACCTCTGCGGGCTTGGTTGAATACATACTTCCTTTAAGATTGATCTCTACCCCACTAGAAAGCTTCTTTAAAGACTGCCCACTAGGTTGTCCATCCACTTCCACCCAATAAGTACGTGAGTGCTCATGCGCGGGGTTGAGCAACGCATGATTAAGTTTTTTATCATTTGTGAGGATCAATAAACCCTCACTATCCAAATCCAAACGACCTACCGGATATACGTCTTTAGGAAGATCAATTATTCTATTCAATCCAAGATTGCCATCCTCATCCGAAAATTGACTGAGCACCTTGTATGGCTTATGCAGAATAAAATAAAGATGCTTTTTACTCACCAATAAATCGCTTTACCAGCCTAAATACAAAGAGTCCGAGCACCGCACCTAACATGTTGGCCAGCGCATCTGCCCACTCAAACAACCGATACTCGAAAAAGCTATACTGAGCCCACTCAAGTGCAAGTCCATATAGCGCACAAGTAGCGACGATCCTGAGGGAAAGGCTGGACTTCAGGGTTCTATTTTTCCAGAAGGCAAACAAAAACGTGCAGGATAATACCAAGTAGGCCAATGTATGCTGCCACTTGTCAACATGGGCAACATTTTGGACCTGGATAGGGAACGCAAAGAGAGTAGACAAAAGCAAAATCGCTAGGGCAACACCAATAGCTGGCAAAAACCACATGATCTTGACGTTTTTCATAGGGAGATCTCTTGACCTGTAAAAAGGCGTTTGATTGCCAAACTTGGTGCGTTTAGCACTTCATCATTCATATGGGATAGATAAAGCTGCTTGCATGATAATCTATCCTTGACCTGAAAAAGCTCTTGATAAGACAAGTGTCCGAAATTTTCACCCCACAGAAAGTTGCACTCACAAATGAAAAGATCTGCTTCATTTGCTAGCTCAAAGAGGTTTTCACACATGGCTGTGTCACCAGAAAATGAGACTATTTTCTCGCCCCAGTTTAGTTTGTACCCATGTGGTCGAGACTGAAGGCTATGCTTAACAGCATATGCTTGAAGCGAAATCTCGCCCACTTCGAGGGTCCTTCTTTCATCGTATTCAATAAAGTCTATTGATAAAGTTTCCAGCTCTTTTGCGGTTCCTGGGTACATTATCTCCTGCAAGGCAAGGACTCTTTCTTGAACTCCAGGAGGCCCGATGATCCTCAAAGGGTTCTTCCGCTCTTGTTCGAAGAGGCTCGCAATGAGGAAAAACGGAACACCTCCAAAATGGTCTCCATGAAAATGCGATAATACAATGGTGGAAATTTTCTCAAGTTCCACACCTTCCTCTTTCAATCGGAAAAGTGTTGAAGTCCCACAATCCAAAAGCACATGCTCTTCTTCGTGCGTTAGTAAAAAAGCTGTATTGTACCTTTCACCATTTCCGAATGCATCACCACAACCAAGTACTTTTAATAGCATCAGTTGGATTGTTTTTGAAACATAGCTATCATAAAAGCGATTTCATTAGCAAAGCTACTTTGATCCTGTGGAATTATTCTTGAACGAAACACTTGGTAAGATCACCTATGAGGTGCATGATACGCCAATTTCTGAAGCTGTCTTACTAATTGCTCACGGAGCGGGCACTGATCTAAATCATCCCTTTTTAAAACAGCTTGCAGAAAAGATTTATGATCATGGGATCAGCGTGATCAGATTTAATTTTCCTTTCATGGAGAAAGGAAAGAGACCTCCAACTACGCCCCAGGATGCACTCACCACCTGGCACAAAATGATCATGGAAGCAATCAAGCTTTTCCATTTCCAAAAGATTTATATTGGCGGTAAGTCTTACGGAGGTAGGATGGCTTCCATACTTCTAGCTGAAAACAGTGAACTAGCTGTAAATGGAGTTATTTACTATGGTTTTCCGCTGCATCCCCCTGGTAAAGAGAGTAAGGATCGTGCAACTCACTTAGACAAAATCAAGCTCCCCCAACTTTTTATCCAAGGTACCAACGATAAACTTGCAGCTTTTTCTCTGATAGAAGAAGTAGTAAAAACGATCTCTGATGCATCACTGATCCCCGTCAAAGAGGCAGATCACTCATTTGTAAGGCCAAAATCAAAAGCGACCATATCTGAAACCACTGATCAGATAGCTGAGGAAACGGCCAGGTGGATTTCAAAACGTTAAGGCCTTTTTGTAAAACACTTTTATCTCCAGCGGTGGTACCCCCGACTTATACATTCTCATGGCCCTGAAATTTGCCACTTGCACCTGCAAATACGAGTTATGCTTGTATTTCCTGGAAGACACTTTTACCGACTTGGGCAAAATTTTAAATGAGGCAACATTCTGAAGCCGTTCCAAAAATTCGTAATCCTCCATTATCACATGCTCTTCGTTGTAGCCGCGCAATTCTTCAAATAGTACTTTTGTGATAAACAGCGTCTGATCTCCTCCCCGGCACCAGCTAAACGGAAATCGTGTGAAGAATTCGTTTATATAAAGTAGGAAATATGGTTTTCTATCGAAACGGAAGCGGTAACATCCAGACTGAAATCCGTCCGTCTGCGCCTGCTTGATGTCATTAACAAAAGATTCGGGAGGAACTGCATCTGCATGAACAAAATAGAGAATATCACCAGAAGCTGCCGCAGCTCCTATATTCATTTGCGCCGCCCGGGACGCCTTTTCGCTATGAATAACTTGAACAGGTCTTTCACTGCATATTTTCAACGTGCCGTCGCTGCTGCCTCCATCTATAATCAAGACTTCAAACTCGTTTCGAGCAGGATGCTTACACAGAAAATCAAGCAATGTAGGCAAGGCCTCCTCTTCATTTAGCGTAGGAATAATCACACTAATCATACATCAATGTCTGGAAAGCCTGCTCGGTAGATGCACGATTCTGAATAATGCCAAACTTTGTAATCACCAGGATCTTTTCGTCAATTAATTGATTTAAGTATCGCCATGAAAAGAAAAGCCCAACCCAAAATGAAAGCCGTACCTCCAATGGGTGTAATTGCTCCTAGCCACTTTACTCCGGTAAAACACAGAACATATAATGATCCTGAAAAAACAACCAATCCAAAAACCATGGCATAGCCTGAATAGTGGATCCAGGATGAAGGATATTTAAGTGCCATCCAGCCAATAAAAAGCAGCACAAGTGTATGATAAAACTGGTACGCTACTGCGGTTTGATAAGTCTCTAAATGACCGCCATCCAGCAACCTATCTTTCAGTGCATGTGCTCCAAATGCACCTAAACAAACTGCGATAAAGCCCGAGACAGTGGCTGCCAGAAGGAAAAATTTATGCATTATTCATTCACTAGTTTAAGATAATCTGGTACTGTAAAAACAGAAGGGTCTGGCTCAACATCAATACTCATTTCGGTGGCCGTCACTACGACATTTTGTTTCCCAAGCTTTGTTTTACGTTTCATCACTAGCCCCTCCCAGATCCATAACTCTTGCAGCGCTTTATTCTCAAAAGTCCAAACTTGGCATGTCTTGTTGAGAAGCAAAGAGTCAGCGCTTTGCACTCCTCCAAGAGAAAATAAAACAGCCTCAGAGACTGCTGCCGGATCCTTGTAGGCTGCTTGCTGGCTCCATTTGAAGTCTTTTTTACGCCTGAAAGTAGAGTCACCTTCATTGATGAGGTAAACCCAATCGCCATCTCGAACTTCGTGAAGCGTTTGCATGGTTTGTAGGCCATAGAGCTTGAAAATCATGGTTTGCATCCTCATACTTGTCCAGCCGTGAGCGTCAAAGGCAAGGATCTCTTCGCCTTTGGCATCACCGGAAATTACGTAGTTGATTTTTCCGCTTTTTGCCTTGTACTTTTTCAGGCCCTCAGTCAACAATTCATCTGCGGTACGTTCCTGGGCACCAGAAACCATCAAAATAAGGCTGGTCATCACAAATAAAACCAGCCTGTAGCGATGGCTGATCTTTGTTTCCACAAGCAAAAATCTCAAACAGCTACTCATAAAAAACAGCCACCTCTTCTAGTGACTTTCGCTCAATATCCGGCACGTAAACTTCGTCTTTTGGATAGCCAACTGGTAGCAAAAGGTATGGGCGTTCGTTTTCAGGTCTATTCAGGATTTTAGACAAAAACTTCATTGGAGCCGGAGTGTGGGTTAATGTCACAAGTCCCGCCTTATGAATCGCTGAAATAATCATTCCGCAGGCTATACCTACCGACTCGTTTACATAATAATTGTTCTTCTTTTCACCCTCCTCATTTTCATAATTCCGCTTAAAAACGATGACCAACCAGGGCGCATCTTCCAGAAAGGGTTTGTGCCAATCTGTACCCATCGGTTTTAGATCTTTCAGCCAGCGATCACTCATTCGGCTGGTGTAGCTTTCGTATTCCGCCTGTTCTGCGGCTTCCCTTATCGCCTTTTTCGTTTCGGAGTTGGACACTGCACAAAATGTCCAAGGCTGCTTGTGGGCTCCAGAAGGGGCTGTAGATCCTGCCATGATCAAATTTTCTATGAGTGCTCTGGATACTGGCTTAGAAGAAATATCACGAACAGTTCTTCTCGTATCCAGCCACTGATAGTAATCCCGAGCACGCTGCTCGGCATCCTCAAGATCATAGGTATCACGTGCATAACTCACATGCAGATGACCTTTCTTTTCGATTGTTTTCTTATCAGCCATACTCTTTGCTAGACTTGTAAATTAAATAGAATTTTCAAACGATGGCCGCAGCAGTTTCAATTCAAAAATTCATCTTTTTTTTGAGAAAGCACTCAATACCAAAGCCTGTGAATAAGCTTCCAGTTTTTTAATCCGATCTAGCTAGACAGCCAGTATGCAAGAGAGCATCCGATCAGTGAAAATTTTAAGTTTTTTCTGCATAATCACTAGTTTTTACTCCTGCAAATACAGAAATGCAGATGCAGTCTCGGTTCCCAAGCAATCTATTTCTGAGTCTAGCCTGAAAGAACATCTTTTGGTATTATCCTCAGATGATTTTCAGGGTAGGAAGCCGTTTACAGAAGGTGAAGCCAGAACAGTTAATTATCTTAAAAATCAATTCAAAAAGTATGGTTTAGCTCCTGGAAATCACGGTTTATACTACCAGGAAGTGCCAATGGTAGAGCTTACTGCATTTCCTTCGGATACGCTAGAGATTTCCGGGGAGAGGGGATACATCGATCTGTTACTCGGTGAAGATTTTGTAGCCTACACAGAACGGGTAGATGCAGAGGTTACTTTGGAGAATTCGGAAATGGTGTTTGTTGGTTATGGAATTGTGGCTCCAGAGTACGGCTGGGATGACTACAAGGACCTTGATGTTTCGGGGAAAACTGTCATCGTGCTGGTAAATGATCCAGGATTCGCATCTAAAGACGACTCTTTTTTCAAGGGTGAAACCATGACCTACTATGGTCGATGGACTTACAAATATGAAGAAGCTGCCCGCCAGGGCGCTGCGGGATGCCTCATCGTGCATGAAACCGTACCAGCAGGCTACCCGTGGCTTGTGGTAAGGAATTCTTGGTCTGGCGCTAGCTTGTACCTAGACAGGGATGGGGATAGTTTTCAGCCTTCCATTTTGGGATGGATTACGAGAGAAGCAGCAATTCAAATATTCAAGACCTCAGGTAAGGATCTCAAGAATTTTGCTGCCAAATCCAGAAGAGCTGATTTTAAATCAGTAGCACTAGGACTAAATGCGACTGTATCTGTTAAAAATAAAATTCGAAAAGATGTCTCCAAAAACGTGATCGCGATGATTAAAGGCAAAGAAAAACCTGAAGAATATATCGTGTATTCTGCTCACTGGGATCACCTTGGTATTGGCCCTGAGATTGAAGGAGATACTATCTACAATGGTGCGCATGATAATGCATCGGGCACTGCCACCCTACTGGGTATTGCAGAAGCCATGGCAAAGGGTCCACAACCTAAAAGAAGCATGGTATTTCTGGCCGTTACCGCTGAGGAGCAAGGATTGCTAGGTTCAAAATATTACGCAGAGAATCCCGTGTTTCCTATTACCAGTACATTGGCAAACATTAATATGGATGGAATTACCACCTTTGGGCCCATGAAAGACCTTACAGTAATTGGCTATGGTCAATCGGACCTGGAAGATCTTGCAGCAGAAATTGCCGGAGATCAAAATAGATATATCATTCCGGACCCAGATCCTGGAAAGGGATATTTTTTCCGTTCCGATCATTTTCAGTTTGCAAAAATAGGAGTGCCGGCTCTGTATGCTTCGGGGCGATCAGAACACATGACTAAAGGCAAGGTATTTCACGATAGCGTAGAGCAGGTATACCTCAATACCCAGTACCATCGGCCACAAGATGAATATCAACCTTGGTGGACATTTGATGGTATGGCATTAGACGGGGAATTACTAATGGAAGTAGGGTACCGAGTTTCTGACAAAGAAAAATGGCCCGCTTGGAAGCGTGGATCAGAATTTAAAGCTGTTCGTCAAGCATCTCTTAATCCATGAAAAATAGCATTGTTATCCTTACTTTTTTACTACTCTTTTCAAACTGTAGAAAGGTCGATCAAGATAAAAATGAGGCTCCCTTTTATGGTTACGACATTGAGGAAAGAATTACTGAACTTGGAATTGAGCTAAAACCACCTGGACCGCCAGTAGCAAATTATGTACATGCGGTACGCACCGGTAACCTGGTATTCATGGCCGGGAAAGGTCCGGTTTCAGTCGATGGGGTATCCATTAAGGGGAAGATAGGTAAAGATCTTTCTGTTGAGGAAGGATATCAGGCAGCAAGGCGCGTAGCAATCTCTCAGCTAGCTGCGCTAAAAGCGGAAATTGGAGATCTGAACAATGTATCCCGAATCGTGAAAGTGCTAGGAATGGTGAATTGCGATGCAGACTTTGAGAATCACCCCGAAGTAATCAACGGGTTTTCAGATTTTATGGTGGAGATATTTGGAGAGCGTGGCAAGCACGCCAGAGCGGCTGTTGGGATGGGCAGCCTTCCCAGAAACATTGCAGTGGAAATTGAAATGATTGTAGAGGTAAAACCACAATCAGAGTGAAAAGAAGACAACTACTCCTGCTTTTGGTAATGCTATTCTACGTATCGTATGACAGTACTGCACAAAGTAGAGAAATCATCAGTGAACCCATCATCTGGTCTCAGGCTACTATAAATAAAAGACTCAATGATGCCTATAGCACTTCGCTTGCCATCCAGTATCGCGCCTTTTTGGATCGAGAAAACGGTTATCATCTATATTTTGATTTAAAGCTGGTGAGAAATCTGCAATATGGCTTTTCTCTAGCGGTGGGATTTATCAACCTGAATATCAACCAATTTGTGGATTCAGGCTTTGTCTTGGTACCAGAACTGCGACCATACCAAAGTATTCAATATGCTACCAAATTAAATAGATCAAAGTTTTCCTGGAGGTTGATGGTAGAAGAGCGCTTCTTCAAGAAAGCTGCTGAAGGTGATTTGATTGAAGGATACGAAAGTAACTTTAGATTTCGCCATAAAGCGGCCTATCAGCAGCACCTATTTCAAGATTGGAGATTCACTGTGAGTAGCGAAGTGATGTTTAATGCTGTGGGCATCGACTTAAACATATTCGATCAACACAGGACCCAGGCGCTACTAGGTACCACTTTCAACAAACTATCTATTGATGTAGGCTACATGCACTGGTTTGTACAAACCGCTACCAATCGGCATGAAAACCGGCACACCCTGTTCCTGGCAACAGCGCTTTCCATTTAGACTTTTTACAAAGTAAGTAAATGGGCTTGGTACTTTCTGCGAATTAGATATCAGACAAACTGGGACTTTATTAGTTCTTTAGGCAAGCGTCTAATGCTATATATGCTTGGTCTTTCCATTTAAAGACTTGATCTATCTAAATAACCCGAAATACTTTGTTTACAGTAATTTAACCAGCCAACAACCAGCGTATAAATGAAAATTTTAAATCCAGCATTACTCATACTATTCCTTTTATTCTGCTCCTCCTTGGTTTCTGCACAAGAGAGCCGGGAAGAAAGGAGTAAAAAGTTTTTTCATACTTTGGGCACTTTCACTGATCCAAGAGACGGCACAGTATACCAAACGATCACATTTGTAAGAGAGCACCACGGTGGAGAGATCAGAAGAACCTGGTATGCCGAAAATGTGAAATATGAAGTCCCAGGATCACGGTGCTACAACGAGACTGGCGAGTACTGCAATGAATTTGGCCGACTATATAATTATGAACAAGCAAACAAGGCTTGCCCTCAAGGCTGGCATGTGCCCACCATCCACGAATGGAAACATCTTTTTCATTTTTTTGGTGGCTGGCACCATTCAGGAAAATACTTAATCAATGGTCAGGAAAGCGACATGGATATGCTCTTTGGAGGATTCGGCGAGCCAGGAGGATTATTTAAAGGTGTAGGGGTTCATGGCAATTGGTGGGACAATGAGCTTAAAGACAGCAACTCTGCCGGTATCATCACATTAAAAAGAAATGATGATAATATCTACCACTCAAGGGTAGGCGATGATCACTATTTGAGCTGTAGATGCGTGAAGTTTCACAATTAGAATTCCTCTCGAAAAAGGGCGCATTGACAATCGCCTTAATATCAGTTCTTACAAGTCTCGTCGGCCAAGACAGCACCCGTAACCAATCTTCACTTGCAGTGTTTCCTGCGATTAGTTTTGCCCCGGAAACCAGCCTGCAATTTGGCGCGGCAGCCGTTTGGGTACTGCCTCAGAAAAGAAAACCTGCTGATGATGAATTCTTGAGGCAATCTACGCTTGCACCTTTCTTTTTGTATACCCTTAAAAATCAGATCATCTCGGCGGTCAATTTCAACTTCTTTTTTGAGAATGGCGGTGTTTTGGATGGTTCTGTACGCTATTTTGACTTTCCAGACCTCTACTTTGGAATCGGGAACGATACAGATAAAAACAGATCTGAATCCTACACCAATCGTTTTTTTCGCAGTAACGGATTACTATTACACAGTATAAATAAAAGTCTATTTGCTGGTATCAACTGGGATTTCCAGTACAACACCGTATCGAGCATAGCAGAAGGTGGCATGCTACTTTTAGACAGTCCGGTTGGTATAGATGGCGGCCTTCACTTGGGTCTGGGACCTGCGCTAAGATTTGACACGCGAGATAATGCCATCTATCCTAGTAAAGGGTACTTTTTCTCGGCCAGTGGGCTGCTAACCTATCTAGGCGATTTTAGGTATACTGGCTACTTCCTTGATCTGAGAAAATACCTCCCATTATGGAATGATGCTAACATTTTGGCTTTGCAACTCAATGGAAGCTTTACTTCTGGGGGCAGAATTCCTTTTTACAAGTTGCCACAGCTTGGCGGTGACTCGAGACTTAGAGGCATCGCTAACGCCAGCCTATATCGCGCGAGACAAATGGTATATGCACAGGCGGAGTATCGAAGACCGCTTTTCTGGCGTTTAGGTATGACGATTTTCGCAGGTATTGGTGAAGTGGCCCAATCGTTTTCCGAATTTCAAGCTACAGAATTTAAATATGTCGCAGGAGTAGGTGGGAGATTTGCCGCTATTCCTAAAGACAAGCTGAATCTCCGAGTGGACCTTGGCGTAGCGAGAGGTGGGCAATTTGCTATATATGCCAGTATTAGCGAAGCTTTCTGAGCACTATGATCCTGGAGAATATTGATTTTCATCAAGATCAGACACAATTTCTGACTTGAATAACTCAAGCTGAGCCATAATTTCATCCTTGATTTCAATCAGGTGAGTTTCTAGAATATACTTCAGGGAAAAATCGCAGAAATCTATAAAATCAGTAAGTTGATCGCCCTCTAGTTCGGTAATGTCTCCTACCCATTCTCGATTGAATTTGGCCCTCGCTTGCCCCCACTTTTTCTCCAAAGTAATCTTCTTTTTCAGTTTTTTCTTCTCCTTACCCTTTTTGGTAAGCCCCTCTATATCAAACGAAACTCCAATACTTGGCGCTAATAAATCCTGTGTGAGTGGTGCTTCTCGGGGATCGTAAAATGCATAAGGCCCGACTTTAGGTATAATCACGCTGATGTTCGAATCCACGGGATCTACTTCCAATATCATCTCTTTAAAACGAATGTAGTCTGGGAAAGGAGTTACCACTACTTCGCCTAGCAAGGTTTTGGAAGGCTTTAGCGAAAAGATACTGCCTTCTTCCAGGTCCTCCTTAGTCACTATAAAATCAAGCTGCGCGTATCCAACAAAAGAAATAGAAACAGAGTCCCCTACAGAACCAGGCAAGGAAAAACCTCCATAAGGATCTGTTGTAGCAAGGATCGCCTTGGTGTGATTACCTACGTGAGCACCATGCAGAGGAAGTTGCGATTTATGATCATAGATAAAACCTGTAAGAGATTGTACTTGACCAAGAGCTACGGAATATCCTGTAGCAAATATCAATATAGTGATCAGTAATCGCACATCTCAAAAGTCTAACATGGCTTCCAGACTTAAAGAAACTTTAAGGTTTTTTAACCGCTTCTTTTACAAAATTTAGCAAACAGTGGGTGTCTAGCCCATCTCAATTTTGATTCGATCAGATAATGGCCTGCCAACACAGGTAAGAACATAACCCTCCTCCAGCTCTTCTTCAGATAGTCCTTCCGCCTCATCAGTACTAATTTTTCCCTCAGTGCATTTGCCTCGACATGCCGTACAAAGTCCACTTTGACAAGAGTAGGGCATATCTATACCCTGATCTAGTGCAGCTTCCAAGACCGAGATGCTCCTTTTCATTGTAAGCTCAAATTCTTCTCCATCCAGCGTAATTAGAGCTTCACTATCAGCGTTTTCTTGGTCGGTTATATTGTCTGGAGAAGTCTTACCGGCCTCAAAGCTCTCCATCATCACCTTTTCGTTGGAGACACCTATCTTAGGTAACGTTTCAGAAACAAGGTCCATCATAGGCTGAGGTCCGCAAATGAAGCACTCAGTATTCTCATCCACCCCTAGCGCTTGGCAAATTTCCATGATCATTTGCTCAGTAGGCTTGCCATTGTATTGAGCTTCTCCCTCCTCAAGAATGTGAACTACCTCAAATCTTTCAGGATTATCGTCCCTTAATTCTTCAATAAGCTCTTTGAAAATGATGAATTCTTCACTCCTATTTCCATAGACCAGCGCTACTTCACTATGAGGTTCCTCTTGGAGTATAGTCCTGAGTATTGCCATCAGAGGGGTGATGCCACTACCACCCCCAAAAAATACAGTTTTCCGCTTTGGATCTCTTTGATAGGGTGTAGTGAACATCCCCATCGGGTTCATAATGTTGATTTCATCGCCGGCGACAATTGCATCATTTAGATGGTTGGACATAATGCCATTCTCCACTCGTTTTACTGTAATGGCCGGCCATTCATCGATGTAAGGCGTAGTGCAGAGAGAGTAGGCCCTTCGTATCTTTTTGCCTTCTATTTCTTTGATAATCGTGATAAACTGCCCAGGCTTGTACTCAAATTGCTCTGGTTTTTCAAAAACCAAATTGACTGCATCTTTTGCTATGCTTACCACTTCCCTTACCGTGAGGGTTTGGTATCGATCATCCTTCTTCTCTTTCTTTTTCTTAAACAACGAAAATGCCATGCATTAAATTTTTGCGCGAATGTAATTGCCTTGATAGGGTCAAACAAGTAAAACTGAAAGGGTAATTTTGTGTTTGATGCGCAAAAAAATGGATTTTAATTCACTTGATTCAATTTCACCTATCGACGGCAGATACCGGAAGATAACTTCAGAACTAGCCAACTACTTTTCTGAAAAAGCACTGATAAAATATCGAGTCAAAGTAGAAATACTATATTTTATTTCCCTGTGCGAGAGCGGTATCTCCCAACTTTCTGCTTACACGGAAGATCAGCTAAGGCTCATGAAAAATATTTATGAGAATTTTGGTCATCAAGACGCTGAAGAGATCAAGGAAATTGAAAAAACCACAAATCACGACGTAAAGGCAGTTGAGTACTTCATCAAAGCAAAATTTGACGAGCTGGGCTTAGGTGCAGGGAAAGAGTTTGTACACTTTGGACTTACCTCTCAAGACATTAATAATACATCGGTTCCCTTATCGCTGAAGGACGGACTCATTTCGATCTTACTTCCAAAGCTATCAAGTGTTGTAGCAGACTTACAGACCAAATCCACATCTTGGAAAAATGTGCCGATGCTAGCAAAAACCCACGGACAGCCAGCATCACCTACCAGGCTTGGCAAGGAGATTGAGGTATTTATCGTAAGGCTGCAAGCGCAACTGGATCTACTTAAATCCATCCCTTTTGCAGCTAAGTTTGGAGGCGCTACCGGTAATTTTAATGCGCATTATGTCGCATTTCCCAATGAAGACTGGCACGCATTTGCAGACCATTTTGTAACCGAGAAGTTGGGACTCAAAAGGAGTTTCCCTACTACGCAGATTGAACATTACGACCACTTAGGAGCCCTTTTTGATACCCTCAAAAGAATCAATACTATCTTAATTGACCTAAGCAGAGATATCTGGCAGTATATCTCTATGAATTACTTCTCGCAAACCATCGCAAAAAATGAGGTAGGTTCATCCGCAATGCCCCACAAAGTCAATCCCATAGATTTTGAAAATGCGGAGGGTAATCTTGGTATAGCAAATGCCCTCTTTGAGCATCTAAGCGCAAAACTTCCTATTTCCAGACTACAGCGTGATCTCACTGACTCAACAATTTTAAGAAATATTGGTGTACCAATAGCACATACGCTTATATCTTTAGAATCACTGGATAAAGGTCTGAAAAAAATTAATGCTAACGAGAAGGTCATCAAAGAAGACTTGGCGAACAATTGGGCTGTGGTGGCTGAGGCAATACAGACGATCTTAAGAAGAGAAGGCTATCCAAATCCATATGAGGCACTTAAGGAGCTCACCAGGACGAATCAACAGATTACTGCCGAATCAATTAAAAGCTTTATACAAACCCTTGAGGTGCAGCAAGAAGTAAAAGAAGAGCTTCTTGCAATCACGCCTTTCAACTACGTAGGGCGATAAAGTGTCCCATGGGAATTTTTGGCAAGGAACTAAGGATGAGCTGAAAATCTCTTTTGCTTTGCACCTACATGCCTCCAGCTAGTAAAAACAAAACTGCCATGCGTACAGCAACTCCATTTTCTACCTGCTGTAAAATGATTGAATGTGATGAATCTGCTACATCACTGGTAATCTCTACCCCACGATTGATGGGTCCGGGATGCATAATGAGAATTTCTCTGTCCAGTGAATCCAAAAGCTGCTTATTCACACCAAAAAATTGGGCGTATTCCCGTAATGAGGGAAAATAGCTCACCTGCTGACGCTCTAGCTGAATCCTTAGAATGTTAGCTACGTCACACCATTGAAGCGCTCTCTTGATATCAGACTCCACTTTTACACCCAGTTCGCCAATGTGCTTTGGCAGCAAGGTACGGGGGCCACATACCATCACCTCCGCACCTAATAATTGTAAGGCAAAAATGTTGGAAAGCGCTACCCTTGAATGCAGGATGTCCCCCACAATTACCACCTTTTTCCCTTCGACACTGCCTAGCTTTTCCTGAATAGAGAAGGTATCTAGCAGAGCTTGTGTAGGGTGCTCATGCGTGCCATCTCCAGCATTCACAACGTTTGCTTTGATGCGCTTTGCCAGAAAATGTGGTGCACCGGGGCTTGAATGCCGCATTACCACTATGTCTACTTTCATCGCGAGAATATTGTTGACAGTATCGAGCAGTGTTTCACCTTTCTTGACTGAGCTGCCCGAGGAAGAAAAATTGACTACATCAGCTGAGAGCCTCTTTTCTGCTAATTCAAATGATAATTTGGTACGAGTAGAATTTTCAAAAAAAACATTGGCAATGGTGACGTCACGAAGGGAAGGGACCTTTTTAATAGGCCGATTGATGACTTCCTTGAAATTAGCGGTAGTACGGAAAATAAGCTCAATGTCATCGCGGGTCAGGTTTTTGATGCCTAAAAGATGCCTTGTGCTGAGTTGGCTCATTCCTCTTTTGTTATTAACCAGATATTGTCTTCTTCACCCTCTTCTGCCAATTCTACAGAAACACGTTGAGACTGAATTGTATTTACCTTCTGTCCTATGTAATCTGCCCTGATCGGAATGTGTCGGCTGTAAAGTCGGTCTATCAAGACCAGTAGTTCTACTTTTGACGGACGCCCAAAAGTATTCATAGCATCAAGGGCAGCACGTACGGTCCTTCCGGTAAATAGAACATCGTCCACCAGAATCACTTTCTTATTTTCTATTAGGAAAGGAATTTTCGTTTGGCTGGGTGTAATCGGCTCCTCACGCCGCCTGAAATCGTCTCGATGAAATGTGGTATCCAGAAAACCCAGATGCACTTCCTTTCCTATAAGCTTAGTTAGTTCTTTCTGAATGCGCTCTGCCAAATAAATGCCTCGTGGTTGCATCCCAATAATGACCGTTTCAGAAAAATCATCATGAACTTCAACTAGTTGCCGGCACAGCCTTCCTACAGTGACCTTAAGAAGCTTACTATCAAAAAGTAGTCTTTTTTGCATGGATTGTTACAGCAAAAATAAGTTTAAATCTACAGCAGCTTGCTGCTGAAGACCCTTCGAACCTAAGTACTCGGAAAATACAATTTTAAACGTCTTTGATTCGCTGCCTTAATTTGGCTCGCCCTGATGTTTGTACTGAATTTTATTAATGTAGAAAACCTTTCTCTGGGACTCACCGCCTAAAGCTCTGGTATTTACAATGGACTGCTCTCCGTAGGCAAAGAGCGTCTCACCGTACCACTCTTCGATTTTCTCCAGTGAAGGATCCCGATTTTTCAGTTCATCGGACTCAAAGGAGAGTTTCACCGGATTGAACGTGCGGCCCTCCACAACTTCTTCGCCTTCAATCACCTTACTGCGAATCTCATTTTCTTCAAGGTACATAAGCACCACCCGATCATCTGCTCCACTTATTGCAACATTTTTATCTAGCGTGAAACTTTGGATGTCCTCAATCTTGAAGGTGTGATCCCATAGAATATTGCAATTTCGGTCAAAACCCACCACGACTGCATGAGTAAATTTATAGCCTAAGAAATAGGGATTACTGAATTGTGATCCCTGGAAAGAAGGAACAGCATAGCCTCCAAGATTGCCCCCAGTATTGGAATAATTATATCTTGGATAATACGCTTCACCAATCATAATGTATTGGTCGTCTCGCTCTAAAATTTCATGTACCAGCAAGCGATAGTTGAATTTTTTGATCTTTCCTTTTTCCTTTTTCTTCTCAATCTTTCGAAGGATGCGCTCTTCACGACGCGGATTTAGGTGATCCCAAAAATTACTAAGCTCCGCAAAAGGGTAGTATTTGTTGAACTGCTGCTGACCATTGATGAATTTGCTCAAATAGAACCCCTGGCTGTATTGAAGAGATTTTCTTGAATGCGTCCCTGCTAGATACTGAAGGCCTCCGGAAAAGGTGGTGCTAGCTCCATCAAGCAGACTTCTTTTTTCACCCGGATCCAGAATATTGTCTTGGATAATGTCGCCCCGATCGTTGAAGGTCTTTACACGCACGGTGTATTTCTTATTCCGCATTCTTTCTGACATGATCACGGTGAAAAGTTTGGTCTTCTCATCGACTACAAGGTCCAAAATGTCATTTTTATTATCATAAAAGCCAGGTACCACCTTAGGGACACGGTCATTGATATTGTAGGTAATTACTACGGGTCGGAAATTTGCATATCCCGCCAAAAGTAGGGTCTCACCTACTGATTCAAAGTGGCTGATTTCAATGGGGAAAACGGTGGTTAATTCATAAGATCTAAGTTCTTCCGATTGAGCCTTCAGCTGGTACACCAGCAGATCTTCACTTCTGTAATAGTCTTTGTTAAATAGCAAGTAAAAGTTTCCATCGAAGTATTCATACCCAAGAAAAGAGCCGTTTGCGGGAATCCTATCTGCACGAGACCAGACTACATTGAAAGCCGTATCTATCATGTGTAGCTTCCACACATATCCTCCACCTTTGGCTGGCTCCTGCGTTTCCTCTACCACCAATAAGCCATCTGTTCCACCAGGCACTATATAAAACTCCGACTGATTTCCCCGAATGGGAAATTCAATTCGATCAGGCTGGGTGATTACTGCACTTGTATCTCTGTCCTTTTTACGCTGAGAAAAAAGAACCACTGGAACTAGTAGTAACAGAGGGAAAATGGAGCTCAAATTCATAAGTATGGGGTTTAGATTGTAAACACTTTACAAAGCAAAAACCATGAATAAATGCATAAACAATTTACACCCTCATTTTGTAAGATTCGAATATTCAGAATAGTTACTGGGCAAGAAACAGTTTTCTTAGCTATCTCCAAATCAATATCTTTAACTGCTTTGAAAACGCTATACCTCATTAGACATGGGAAATCTTCGTGGGCCTTTGATTTAAAAGATCACGACAGACCGCTCGGAAAAAGAGGGAGGAAAGATGTGATTAAAATGGGGGCTTACTTAAAAGAAAATGAGGCCATCCCGGAAGTGCTAATTTCTAGTACAGCGAGTAGAGCGTTCTACACTGCACTTTTTTTTTGTGATCAAATGAAAATTGATGAAGGGCGTATACGTCTATCTCAGGATTTGTTCCACGCAGGCCCTGCGCAAATCATCCATGAGATCAGAAAGGCTCCAAAGTGTAACACACTAGCTGTTTTCGGGCATAACCCAGGATTTACTTTAGCTGTAAATGCGCTTACAAATACGAATCTGGACAACCTCCCTACTTGTGGTGTTTTTGGTATTTCATTCGATATAGATCGCTGGAGCGAGGTGAAAGAAGGATCCGGTAAGAAGCTTTTTTACTACTATCCAAAAGGTCTTTAGGCATTCCTTTTTTAATCAAGGACCGGATTAAAGAATATAGCGACTAAGGTCTTTGTCTTTTACAAGTCCGTCTAATTTTTCCTGGACCTGTGCTTTATCAATCAAAATTTTCGCGTTGGGCCCTATGGTATCAGGTATATCAAAGAGAATTTCATTGAGCAACTTGCTCATCACAGTGTGTAATCTTCGGGCTCCGATATTTTCAACTTCCTCGTTAATCCTAAAGGCCATTTCCGCAATCTCTTCTAACGCATCTTCCTGAAATTCTAAAGAAACATCTTCAGAGGCGACCAACGCCACGTATTGTTTTGTCAGTGCATTTTTAGGCTCTTTTAGGATCCGTAGAAAATCTGCTTTAGTGAGATTCTCCAGCTCTACTCGTATCGGGAACCGACCTTGAAGTTCCGGAATCAAATCAGAGGGTTTACTGAAGTGAAATGCGCCCGCAGCTACAAATAGAATATGGTCAGTATTTAAAATACCATATTTAGTATTTACTGAACTTCCTTCTACGATGGGTAATAAATCTCTTTGAACTCCTTCTCTGCTTACATCGGGTCCTTTACCTCCGTCTCCGCCTTTTGCGATCTTGTCTACTTCATCGATGAAGATAATGCCAGTGTTTTCAGCTTTAAAAATGGCTTCATCTTTTACTTCGTCCATATCGATCATTTTGGCAGACTCCTCCTCCAAAAGAATTTTTCGTGCCTCCTGGATCGTGACTTTTCGCTTCTTTTTCTTTTTGGGTAGCATATTACCTATCATCTCCTGCAGATTGATCATGGAAGCCTCGTCCATTCCGGGAGCGCCCCCGATCATTCCTATATTGCCACCTCCTGTTTGGGTTACATCTATCTCAATCTTCCGGTCATCCAATTCGCCATTCCTTATTTTTTCGCGAAAACGAGCTCTTGTTTGCTCATTCAGTTCCACCTCATTTTCTGGTTCATCACTACCGATGGTCATATTGTAAGTACTGGTGGTTCCTTTTAGTGGAGGGATCAGGGCATCCAGTATAATGCTTTCCACCACCTCTGCTGCCTTCTCTTTTACAGCCTCCTTTTTCGCTACCCTGACCATATTCACAGACTGCTCAACCAGGTCTCGAACCATGCTCTCCACATCACGACCTACATAGCCCACTTCAGTAAATTTTGAAGCCTCAACTTTGGTAAATGGAGCATCTGCTATTTTGGCTAGCCTACGGGCTATTTCTGTTTTACCTACTCCGGTAGAGCCAATAAGTAAAATGTTATTAGGAACAATCTCACCTTGTATTTCTTCCTTTACGTTCATCCGCCTCCACCTATTACGAAGCGCAATAGCGACATTTCGCTTGGCATCTTTCTGCCCAATGATATACTTGTCCAGCTCCGCTACTATCTGTCTGGGTGTAAGATCATTTGTAATTTCTCTCATAAAATTTTTTTAAACTCGTTTAAGTTGGTTTGAAGGCTGATAAAGCTGGTTCCACCCGCTGCATGAAAGGTCGCTCTCGAGAATCGCAATTGAATTTGTTTGATTTTGAGCATTAGTCCGTAGGAGAATCCAGCGCCTCCCCCTAACGATTCCAGACGTAGCTCTTGTTTTCGTTTGTGATGATAACCAAATAGCAATTGAAAATGATTGCTAAGTAGCAGTTCAGCACCGAGATGTACTCTCCTCAAGGCCTTATCCAAACCACTATTTGTTCTTCCCGCCTCATCATCACTTATTGAAAAATTTCTTTCGGTAAGGTTTACCGATGTAACAGTAAATCGGAGTGGCATATACTCAGGTTTGAAAGAAGTGCCAATAGATACATCCAATGGGATGTGTGCACGAGTTGGGGAGTTACCTGAGACCACAAAGCCCATATTGCTGATCACCATCCCAAAAGTCCAGTTCTTATTAACCCTAAATATTCCACCCAGATCTGCAGCGAACGCCGAAGAGGAATAGCTATCAATGGCATTATTGATAAATTTTAAGTTTACCCCGAGTGTTACAGGCCCAAGCTGGTGAGCCTTCCCAAGAGCAAGCACATAATCTCTGGCTCCAAAACTCCCTAGGTTTTGTCCCGATTCATCAGTCAATTGAAAATCTCCATAATTGATGTAGTTGACTCCTACTGCGAAGCCCTGTACTCGCTTTATGTCGAATCGATAAGCGGCTGAAAGAATGGACACATCAGCGAAATAAGGATTGATGTGAAGAAACAAATCTTTTTCCGCTACTGAATCTAAGATTGCAGGGTTTTCAAAGAACTGGGAAAGATCACCATCAGCAAGAGAAACCGCAGAACCGGAAAGCGCAGCAGTACGTGGATTACTGGTAAGGTTTAATGCCTGGAAGCCAGCCCGACCTCCAATCTGCGCCGAGAGAGTAAACGGAAGCAACAGAAGTATGAGGAAATATTTTCTCAACTGACCTTCTCTTCAGGTAAAATGAAAGAAATTGGTTTTTGAACTTTCTGCGCAGTAAGCGCAATTTCCAGTACCTCGGTTACATAAGTTACAAAGTGAATTTGAATTCCCTTTAGATACTTTGAATCAATGTCTTCCAGATCTTTTTGGTTTCGCTCGCACATTATGATCTCCTTGATCCCGGCACGCCTAGCTGCAAGAATCTTTTCCTTGATGCCTCCTACAGGCAGTACTTTTCCTCTTAGGGTGATCTCACCTGTCATGGCAATTTTCTTTTTTACTTTCCTCTGCGTGAAAACAGAGGCCAGCGAGGTAAGAATTGTAATTCCGGCAGATGGGCCATCCTTGGGGATAGCGCCTGCAGGAACATGGACATGCAGGTCGTAGGCATCAAAGATCCGGTGATCAATAGCTAATATCTCTGCATGAGAGCGCAAATAGCTTAAGGCTGCTACAGCTGATTCCTTCATCACATCTCCAAGTTGACCTGAGAGTGTAAGCTTTCCTTTACCTCTGCTAAGCGATGACTCGATGAACAAAATATCTCCGCCAGAAGGGGTCCAGGCCAGCCCGGTCACCACTCCAGGCACGGAGTTATCTTCGTAATTATCCTTATCAAAAATCTCAGGACCAAGAATTTCCCTTACACGGTTGGAAGTGGTTTTTGACGCATAACCCTCTTCCATTGCGACCGACTTGGCCACTGATCTGATTACCGAAGCAATCTTTCTTTCCAGGTTTCTTACGCCCGACTCACGGGTATAGTCATTGATAATTTTAGTGATAGATCCTTTGTTGAAGGAAATATCCGTGCTTTTCAGTCCATGCTCCTTGCGCTGCTTGGGCACCAAGTGCTTTTTGGCAATCTCCGTCTTTTCCTCTAGGGTGTAACCGCTTACGTCTATGATTTCCATCCGGTCTCGCAGAGCAGGTTGTATGGTTTCTAGGGAATTGGCCGTAGCGATAAATAAGACCTTGGAAAGGTCATACTCTACTTCCAGATAGTTGTCCTTAAAAGATCCGTTCTGTTCAGAGTCTAAAACCTCAAGCAAAGCTGAGGAAGGGTCACCTCGAAAATCAGAACTTACCTTATCTATCTCATCCAAAATGAAAACCGGATTGGATGCTTTAGCACGGTTCAGGTTTTGAATAATCTTGCCAGGCATTGCTCCAATATAGGTTTTCCTATGCCCCCGGATCTCAGCTTCATCATGTACACCACCTAGCGACATGCGTACATACTTTCGGTTGAGGGCATTGGCAATGGATCTTCCCAGGGAGGTTTTTCCAACCCCTGGAGGACCATATAGACAAAGGATGGGACCTTTCAAGTCTTGCTTTAGCTTTCGTACAGCCAGGTACTCAATGATACGCTCTTTTACCTTCTCAAGCCCAAAATGATCTTTATCGAGAATCTTCTTGGCGTTTTTTAGGTCAAAATTATCCTCAGTCACATCATTCCATGGTAGGTCTACTAAGAGCTCAGCATAGTTCATGGCCACTGGAAACTCGGCAGCAGCAGGATTCATTCTTGAAATTTTGTCCAACTCTTTTGCAAAGTGAATTGCTACCTCTTCTGGCCAGTTTTTTCCAGCCCCCTTTTTTCGGAGCTCTTCAAGCTCACGGTCGGGCCCATCTTGACCTAGCTCATCTTGCAGGATCCGCATCTGCTGACGAAGGAAATAGTCTCTTTGCTGCTGATCTATATCCGTATGCACCTTTTCCTGTATCTCCTGCTTCAGTTCAAGCATCTGTAGATCCTTGAGCATGAATTGAAGCAATTTCTCAGACCGAAGCTTAGGATCGTCCATCTCCAGTAGCTTCTGTTTGTCTGAAACTTCAGCGTTGATATTGGACGAGAGAAAGTGGGTAAGGAAGTTAAATTCGTTGATATTATCAATTGCCGCTTTTGCTTCCTTCGGAATCTCGGGACTGAGTGCCATGATTTTTGCGGCTGTATCTTTCAATGACTGAATGATTGCCTTCTGTTCCTTCTTGGCAACTTTTGTTGTCTTGTCAGGTAAAACACTGTATCGCACCAGGTGACTGGGTTCTTCTTGAATTTGCTCTTCTATCGCAAATCTTTTCTGACCCTGTATAATGATGGTAGTATTCCCGTCAGGAAGCACAAACATCTTAATGATCTTGGCGATGGTACCAATCTTGTAAAGGTCTTGAAATCCCGGATCTTCTGTTTTCACATTTTTTTGGGCAACCACACCAATAATGCGGTCTCCTTTATAAGCCTTTTTTACCAGCTTAATGGACTTGGTTCTACCCACAGTAATAGGAAGCACCACGCCCGGAAAAAGCACAGTGTTGCGTATCGGTAACAACGCCAACACTTTTGGAAGCTTTTCATTGGGGATTTTATTGTCTTCAGGGGAAATGATTTGGATTAATCCATCAGCATCCTCATCGATGAACTCTGGGATTAATGCATTTTGTGCCTGGTTATATTTCATAGAATGTCAGTGTGGCAGATTTTTGCCGTGCTGAAGAATCGTTGAGAAAAAATATGATTGGTCAATACCTATGCCAAGGTACGGCCTGAGTGTAAATAGTGGTAACTTCACCGAGTTTTATACTGTTTTTGTAAAGAATAGTACTTGTGAATCAGGTTTTTGTTGCTTTGACATCCAGATTTAGACTTTTATCATCATACAGAAAGCATATTAAGAAAAATCTCTGCCGATTCGACAGTTTGCGTACCCTTCCGTATCTAACCATTCTTTTAGCTTTTATCATTAATCTTCCCGCGGTTCACGGGCAAAAAAGGAAGAAAGAACTACAAATCCTCACCGACTCAATACCTGATGATGTCGTATTTAATGTCTTTGAGTTCAAAGGGATCAACAAGTACCCCAGTTATTTTAATGAAACAAAGCTGCGGAAAATTGCCCGACTGGATCAAAATGAGGAATGGGAAGAGTTATTCAAAGCACTTCAGGATTATGTGAGTCGTTTTGGCATTCAGAATTTTTACACCGATACGAAACTGATCTGGCGTCTCGCAAAGATGACTGAACTTTTCGGCGACCCGGAAGAAGCCAAGACACTTTATAGGATGGTTCTAAGACACCATTTTGAAGGCATTGATATTAAAGAAATAGAGCTCTACTATGACTCTCTAAATAGGCAGGCGGCAGAGCAGTTTGTGCCCATTGATTACTACTACGAACTGGTAGAGCACCGCAAGCTCATTGATACACTTCGACCTCCACGAGGCGTACTTCTCAATATGGGTATGCTGGTAAACAGTGATAGAGCTGATTACGGTCCCTCATTAAATATTCATAATGATATTCTCGTCTTTACATCCAAACGAAACGTGCGAGATGAATCTATCCGCTTCCGTGAAGATGAAGATCTCTTCTTTAGCAGAAAAGACTTTTACGGCACCTGGTCTAAGGCTCGCCCCATAAAAAAACTTAATTCGCATTACAATGAAGGTTCCCCTTGTTTAAGTGGTGATGGTGAAACATTGGTTTTTTCCAGGTGTGGTTCTCCTGAGTCAATTGGAGACTGTGACCTTTTTTATGCCACACTTCAAAAGGACAGCACCTGGACCACACCGGAGAATTTAGGTGTGCGGGTAAACAGCGTAGCTTGGGACTCCCACCCCGCACTATCTCATAAAGGCGATACCCTCTATTTTGCTTCTGATCGCCTCGGTGGATTTGGACTGGCAGATATCTACTACACCACGAAGGACAAACAAGGTAACTGGACACCTGCGCTGAATATGGGTCCGGTCATTAACACGCGGAAAAACGATGTAAGCCCTTTTTACCATCCGGTTTTCGAAGTACTATATTTCAGCTCAAATGGTCAACTCTATAATTTTGGTGAATTTGATATTTATAAAGCCTATCACGTAGACGGCTTTTGGACAGAGCCGCAAAATATTGGGCCACTTGTAAATGGTCGGGGAAGTGAGTTCTACTTCACCATAGACTCAGAGTCTGAGCTGCTGTTTTATGCCAGATCTGCATCCAGGGATCTCAATAAGCAGGATATTTATTCATTTCCTCTGCCCATGGAGGCGCAGCCCGAGGCAACAACTACAGTCAAGGGTTCACTCACTGATTCACTCACCGGGGCACCGTTTCAGGGAATTGTATCCATCATTGACCTGGATAAGGGTCAGGAAGTAGCTCCAAAATTTCTTCGAAAGGATGGATCTTTTGAGTTTGATTTGGTAAACCAACGCAACTATCTACTGGTGCTTCAGGGAGATGATTTTTTCAGAATTGAAGAGGTGTTCTTCCTTGACGGCCCGATGGAACTCAATCAAGTGACCCAGCCGCTTACTTCCAAAGTAAAATTCGAGTCGATTGAATTTGATGTTGGCAAATCTGAGCTCAAAACTGAGATGTATGCAGATTTGAATAAGGTGGTTAATTTCCTGTATGACAACTATGAATTTAAGCTAAGAATATCAGGACATACAGACTCTCTTGGCGACCCAAATAAAAATCTGCAGCTGTCCAAAGAACGTGCAAATGTGATTCGCGATTACATTGTGATTTTTGCTGGAATTGTGCCCGACCGAGTTTTTGCGGAGGGTTACGGAGACACAAAACCTATCGTGGAGGACGAGATGACCGACGCTGACAGAAAATTAAATCGAAGGGTAGAGTTTGAAATTTATCGTGAAGCACCATCAGGTACTGAAACCCTTAGGAATGGCTTCTAACTGCTGCGCTATATTCTCAGTAGATTACTACGACCCGGCGATCTGATCTTTTTGTATACTGATCCTCACCCCTACAATTGCTTATATTTAGGAGAGCTTAGATCACATTAATCGAATCTGATATGATAAAAAACATAGATTTCACCCCACAAGTCACAAAAAAAGGAGGTCTGTTTAAAAGCACCCAAATGCAGGGTTTTAGCGAAGTTGTGGATCAAATGAATGAGTGGATTAAGGAAAGCAATCCAGATGTTATCAATATTGAGACCGTAGTGCTACCAAATATGTTTGATCCGGATGAGGAGGGAAGCGAGGATACCATGATTGGCGCAGGCGGACAAAGTAATGTGCTCTGGCACCAATTCATTAGGGTGTGGTATAGATAGGTAGATTTTACGACCTTTTCAACAAAAGCCAGTGACTCAACTGCTCTAATGAGATTGGTGGCTAGTGTCGATAATTCGCAGACGAAGAACCACTTTTTTGGGCTTTTCAAGCATATCTGTATAAGTACAACCCTTAAAATCGAGACATTTTCCTAGCTAACCTTTAGAACCAGCATGACCCAGAAGATCATCGTAGCAGGAATAGGTACGGATACCGGAAAAACAGTGGCCTCAGCGATCCTCTGTAAAGCACTGCAAGCCGACTATTGGAAACCAGTGCAGGCCGGAGATTTGGAAAATATGGATTCTGATAAAGTAACTCAATGGGCGCCGGATACCCGCATTCATTCAGAAGCCTACCGACTTACACAACCTATGTCGCCGCATGCAGCTTCGGAAATCGATCAAGTAACAATACAAGGACAAAAACTAAAAATACCAGCGACCAAAGAAAATCTTGTGATTGAGTTAGCTGGAGGATTGATGGTCCCCCTGCGAAGTGACTACCTCAATATCGACTGGGTTGCAGAGACAAAACTTCCGGTGGTCTTGGTGTCCAATTACTACCTCGGAAGCATTAATCATACGCTCCTTTCGTTGCAACTACTTAAATCAAGGGCGATACCACTGTTAGGAATCATCTTCAATGGAGAGAAAAATCAACAATCGTTTGAAGTTATCATAAAAAGATCCGGGGCAAAGTGTTTGTTAGAAATTGAGAAGGAAGAAGAAATAAGCCCGCATGTGGTAGCAAAATATGCACAGCAGTTTAGTCTCTAATCATATCGCTATTCAGGCCCCTTTGAAATTACATGTAGTCTAGATCAAAGTGTGTATTAAAGGAGCCTAGCCAATTCCTTAAGCAAAAAAGACACGTATATTTACATTAAAACACGTGTACTTATGAGTGCTGAAACAAAAAAAACCAAGCTCACGCTTACTGTCAGGAAAGATATCATTGAAAGGGCAAAGCAAAAAGCCAGAGAAAAAGGTGTATCACTTTCTCAGCTTTTTGAAAAAATAATGGAGGAAGACGGTAGAAGGAATCAAAAAAATTCATTTCAGGAGCTTAGTAAGCTAATCGAGAACTCGAATCCAGTAAAGGTTTTACCTGAAACTGATAGAGAGCTTTATCATAAGCACCTAGACAAAAAGTATGGTTAAAGTTTTCCTTGATACAGATGTTAGCATTGACTTCCTGGCTTTTCGACAGGGATACTATGAGCATATGAAAAAGATACTCTTGAGGTTTGACACCAGTACTTATAGTTTTATGATCTCAGAAAGTAGTGTCTCTAACCTGATTTATATACTATCGAATACTTATAAAATTGATAACGTAAATGAACTGCTGATCGAGTGGATTGAAGGTTGCAAGATTGCTTCTACAGCCAAGTCTGTTATTCTCAAAGCCCTACGATCTCCTTTCAAAGACAAAGAGGACGCCTGCCAGTATTTTGTTGCCTTACATAACGACGTAGATTACTTCATTACAAGAAATAAGAAAGACTATGCCCCCTACGCTTCTATTATTCCAGTCTACACACCTCATGAGTTTTTAGCTTTATTCGGTTCTGATGATTAGTAAGGAAGACTTAGTATTCGATCAACAGCATATCTGGCATCCTTATACCTCGCTTACACAACCTTTACCAACGTATCCAATCGTCTCCGCTTCTGGGGTGAAGCTAAAACTAGCAGATGGCCGAGAGCTCATTGACGGAATGTCCAGCTGGTGGACGGCTATTCACGGATACAATGTTCCTGAGCTAAATAGAGCCGCAGAAGCACAGCTCAAGGAAATGTCCCATGTGATGTTCGGTGGCATTACCCATCAGCCTGCCATTGATCTATGTAAAAAGCTGGTAGAAATTTCACCAGATGGACTAGAAAAAGTTTTTTTGGCGGATTCAGGATCGGTATCGATAGAGGTGGCCATGAAGATGGCTGTTCAGTATCAGCATGCAAAGGATCACCCTGAGCGTAATAAGTTCATGACGATCAAAGGAGGATACCACGGAGACACCTCGGGTGCCATGTCTGTTTGCGACCCAAAAGGTGGGATGCATCACCTTTTTTCGGACTTCCTACCAAAACACTTTTTTACTGATCGTCCCAAGATAGGATTCAATCAATCCTACCAAAAGGAAGATTTTGTTGACCTGGAAAACTTTTTTCTACTGCATGCAAAAAAGTGCGCAGCTTTTATATTGGAACCGATCGTGCAAGGAGCAGGCGGAATGTGGTTTTACTCCACCGATTACCTGTGTAAAGTCAGAGAGCTGTGCAACGAGTTTGATCTACTATTGATTGCCGATGAAATAGCAACAGGTTTTGGGCGAACAGGTAAGATGTTTGCCTGTGAGCACGCAAGCATTTCTCCTGACATTCTGTGCGTTGGTAAAGCCTTGACCGGTGGTTACTTGACCTTGGCTGCTACCCTCACCACCGAACGGGTGGCGCACAAAATCTGCGACGGAGAAGCCGGTGTTTTTATGCACGGCCCTACATTTATGGGAAATCCTCTGGCCTGCTCGGTAGCCAACCAAAGTCTGAGGTTACTCAGCGGTATGAATTGGCAAGAAAAAGTCACGACCATTTCAACCCAACTCAAAAAAGATCTCAATCCACTGCGGCCTTTGCGTCACGTAAAAGATGTGAGGGTTTTAGGAGCCATAGGGGTTGTAGAACTACAAACCAATGTCGAGGTAGCCGATGCTCAACGCTTTTTCGTCAAAGAAGGCGTTTGGATTCGGCCTTTTAGAAATTTGATTTATATAATGCCGCCTTACATCATCCAGGAGGAAGAATTAACAAAGCTTACCAGTGCTATAACAGGCTATTTAACTGAAGTATAAAAAGTTCGGAAATGTAGAAGAACCTCACCCCTCACAACTCCAATTTTTTAGCGCTCTCCCAATAAGAATCCATCTGCTCCAAAGTCATGTCGCTAAGGGTCAATCCGTCCTTTTTCGATTCTGTCTCAAGAAATTGGAAGCGCTTTATGAACTTCTTATTGGTTCGCTCTAGAGCATCCTCAGGGTTGATGCCTACAAATCTGGCGTAATTGATCAATGAAAAGAGGAGGTCTCCAAACTCTCCAGCCTTTCTATCTGCATCGGTTTCAGAATGAAATTCTTCTACCTCTTCTTGCACTTTGTCCCAAACTTCATTTGCCTCTTTCCAATCAAAGCCCACACCCCTGGCTTTTTCCTGAATGCGCATTGCTTTTACTAATGCAGGCAGTGACTTTGGGACACCCCCAAGCACAGAGGTATTCCCTTTTTCCTCAAGTTTGATCTTTTCCCAATTTGCCTTTACAGCTTCTTCATCAGCTACATCTAAGTCCCCATAGATATGGGGATGTCTCCTAATCAGTTTGTCGCAGACCTGATTTAATACCTCTGCTACATCAAAAGAACTTTGCTCACTTCCTATCCGGGAATAAAAAACCAGATGAAGCATCAAGTCACCAAGTTCTTTTTTTACCTCCTGCATATCTTTTTCGATGATCGCGTCGGATAGCTCGTAAGTCTCTTCGATGGTGAGGTGCCGCAGGCTTTCCATGGTCTGCTTTTTGTCCCAGGGGCAGTTTTCCCGCAACTCATCCATGATAGTAAGCAATCGATCAAAGGCATCGAGTTTTTGTTGCCGCAGAGGGTCAGGCTTAGATTTTGGCTTGGTCATAAGTGTAATTTTAACTCCAAAAGATCAATCATTCTGCGCATCTGATTTAAGAGGCCTTAAAAACCAAGAACCACCATCTAGTGTCGGAATATTTGATTGAGGCTTCATGGTCAAGATCATCTCATTCATCGTGTCAATTCCTGTGATAATCTTTGTGTAAAAAATATAATTCTTCCAACGAATGATTCTAGCGTAGCTCACGTTTCCCTTTTGATTTATTTTTGTTTCAAATTCATTTCACATGGAGGTAGTTTTATTAGGAATCGGAATTTTCGCGTTGTTCTTCGTCGGGCTTTCCGTGAGAATACTTTTAAAGAAAGACGGAGAATTTAAAGGAACATGCGCCTCGCAGAACCCTTACTTAAATAAAGAAGGAGCCTCCTGTGGCTTTTGTGGAAAGACACTAAAACCCGGTGACGAATGTGCAAACCCCGAATCGGAAGTGAATAAGGTTTTAGCAAAATTCTAGAGGAAAAAGCTCTTCGATTTTTTCAGGGCTAGTGCGCCCTTTTACCACCCCTTTTCAAAGTATCACACATTGACCCTAATCAAATCAATTTCCGGCCTTCGTGGGACGATTGGCGGAGAAGCGGGAGATAATTTAACACCGCTAGATGTCGTAAAATTTACCGCTGGCTATGGAGCTTGGCTGCTTGAGAGGCACAAGAAAGCCACTGTGGTAATCGGCAGAGATGCCAGGCCTTCTGGGGCATCATTTGGGCAGCTAGTTGCCCATACACTGGTCAATCTAGGAATCAATGTGATGGATTTAGGCCTCAGCACCACACCCACAGTGGAGATGGCCGTCATTGCAGAGCAAGCCCAAGGGGGTATCATACTTACCGCAAGCCATAATCCGGCAGGCTGGAACGCACTCAAACTTCTAAACAACAGAGGTGAATTTATCTCAGGAGCTGACGGAGCAGAGGTATTAGCCCTGGCCGATTCTAATGTTTCTTTTGCTCAAAGTTCCAAATTTGGGACCTATGCCACCAATGAAGACTACATACAATACCACATTGATCAGGTTTTAAAGCATGATCTAGTAGACGTGGAGGCCGTCAAAAAGGCCAATTTCAAAGTGGTAGTGGACGCTGTAAACAGCACTGGAGGAATCTCCATCGTACCTCTTCTGAATCAATTGGGGGTGGAAGTCAAAGAACTATTCTGCGAACCCACGGGGAACTTTCCTCACAATCCAGAACCGCTTCCAGAAAACCTTCAGCAAATCAGCTCGGAGTTAAAAAATGGGCGCTATCATTTGGGAATTGTGGTAGATCCTGATGTGGATAGGCTTGCACTTCTCACGGAAGATGGTGAGCCTTTTGGTGAGGAGTACACCTTGGTAGCGGTTGCAGATTATGTGCTAAGTCACAGAAAAGGAAGCACCGTATCCAACCTATCTTCAAGCAGGGCTTTGAGGGATATTACAGAAAAGCATGGCTGCACCTACACCGCTTCCGCCGTGGGCGAAGTGCATGTGGTAGCTAAAATGAAGGAAACCAATGCAGTGATTGGGGGAGAAGGTAATGGTGGGATCATCGTGCCGGATTTACACTACGGAAGAGACGCACTTATTGGTATCGCAATGTTTCTTTCACATCTGGCCAAATTTGGCAAAAGTGTATCCCTACTGCGCTCCACCTATCCTAGCTATCACATTTCTAAAAATAAAATAGAACTCACAGCAGGAATTGATGTAGACGCGATCTTAGAAAAGATCAAAGAAAAGTACAGTAATAATCCTGTGAATACGTTAGATGGCGTTAAGATTGAGTTTGACAGTGAGTGGGTACAATTACGAAAATCAAACACAGAACCAATCATTCGTATCTTTGCCGAATCTGCAAGCGAAAGTACAGCAGACCATTTGGCACAGAAGCTTATTGCAGATATCAAGGAGCTCATATCCTAACCGGAATTGAGTAATTTTAGCTGGTTATAAAAAGGGCTTGTACTGCCCGAAACAAATAGCACTCATTCATGAAAGTTTATCTAGATAATGCAGCCACCACGCCACTAGATCCTAAGGTGCTTGAGGTAATGCAGCCTTTCATGCTAGAGCACTTTGGAAACCCATCATCCATTCATTCTCACGGTCGGAAAGTACGGTCTGCTTTGGAGCAAGCCAGAAAAAAGGTTGCTGACCTTTTAAATGTATCTCCTGCCGAAATCTTCTTTACCTCCGGTGGCACAGAGGCAGATAATATGGCCATAAGATGTACCGTGGCGGAAAAAGGGATTAAGCATATTATCACCACCAGAATAGAACATCATGCGGTATTGCATACTGTACAATCGCTACAGAAAGATGGAGTCTCGGTTTCCTACTTAGACTTGGATAAATATGGACAGTTTTCCTATCAGCAACTTGAAGAGCTACTCAAATCACACCCTAACACCCTAGTAACGCTGATGCAAGGAAACAATGAGATTGGAAATCTTTTGGATCTAGCATCGGTAGGTGAGCTGTGTAATCAGTATGGTGCACTTTTCCATTCTGATACTGTGCAGACCATGGGACATTATTCGCACAATTTGTCTGCATTAAAAGTAGATTTTGCCGTTGGGTCAGCTCACAAATTTCACGGACCCAAAGGAATAGGTTTTCTGTACATTAATCATGAGCAAAAGATTCATCCCTTTATCCATGGAGGGGCTCAAGAGAGAAATATGCGCGGAGGCACCGAGAATGTTTATGGAATTGTGGGTCTAGCCAAAGCACTGGAACTTGCCTATGAGGGAATGGAGGCCCACAGGTTACACATCGAAAACTTAAAGCAACGCCTTATTTCGAAGTTGGAAAGTAGAGTACCAGGAATTGCATTTAATGGGAAATCGGCTGATTTCTCAAACAGCTTGTATACTGTATTGAATGCTTGCCTTCCGGAGACCGAGGACAATGAAATGCTACTGTTTAATCTTGACATTGCTGGCGTCTCTCTCTCGGGAGGGAGTGCTTGCTCAAGTGGATCCAGTATCGGCTCGCACGTGCTTGCTGAACTCGATCGAGATCCAAACAGAGGGGCTGTTCGGCTTAGCTTCAGCAAGTACAACAATTCCGAGGAAATAGATTATGTTGCAGAAAAAGTTGCGAGCTTGTATCAATCTCAAACTGCCGTGACATGAAACTACTCGGTCAGACTTTCTCCGTAAGGGACCTGGTACACGTTGTTCCGCGTTTAGCAGTTGTTTTTATCATTGGTCAAACCCTACCATTCAAATACAGCGGGCACCCTGAAAGTGTTTTCATTTTTGAACAAATGGGATGGGAACCTTGGGGTCGCTACCTAATAGCTGTAATTGAAACCACTGCAATCATTCTTCTGCTTAGCCCTTGGTATATCGCAGGTGCAATCATTACATTAAGCATTATCAGTGCCGCGAACTTCATGCATTTTACACGTCTTGGATTCAATGTAAATGGAGATGGGGGCTTTCTTTTTCAGATGAGCATCATAGTGATCATTTGCTCCCTGATTATCATTATAGATTGGAACAGAACTCGTAAAAAAGAACAGGAGGCACACTTTGATTTTGAAGTAGGGCTTGAAGAAGAGAACGGATAGCATTTCCAGCCACGGTTGATTACTCTTCTGGCATTTTAAATAAGGAATGGTTTAGCTTATTGAATTTTAAGGTTTAGCTTACTGAATTTTAAATAGAGATCGCTTCTACCTCACTGACAAGTGGGAAATTTACCACAAACGTAGAGCCCTTCTGTTCTTCGCTGGCAACTGTAATAGTTCCTTGATTTAGTGTAACAAACTCGTGTACAAGCTGCAAGCCCACCCCCAAACCTGACTCCCCGGCAGTACCATAAGACCGGTTTGCATTCAACTTAAATAAACTGGCCTGTTGCTCTTGAGACATACCTATTCCATCGTCCTGAATTGCTACACTTACATAGCCATCCTCTAGCATTGTTTTCAAAGCAACCTTTCCTCCAGATTTAGTGAACTTTAGGGCATTTCCCGTGAGGTTACGGAAAATGGTCATCACCATGTCTTTGTCGGCCAGAATAAAGGCTGACTTGTCACAGTCCAATACTAGCGAAATCTTCTTTGTAGCAGCAGATGACCTAAAAATTTCCAAGCAATTCTCAAGCACTTGCTTTAGATCAAAATTAACCTGCTTGAACGGAAGGCTTCCCTGCTGCTGCAGCGCCCAATTTAAGAGGTTGTCAAGCAATTCTGACAAAGAACCCGCTGATTTTTCTATATGATCGCTCAAAACTTTCAGTTCTGAGTAAGACTTTTCTTCCAAATACCCACGAATCAGCATACTGATACCATTAAAAGCACCAACTGGTCCTCTTAGATCGTGAGAAATGATTGAGAAGAACTTATCCTTGGTATGATTTAACGCTGCTAGCTCAGCATTAAGCTTTTTACGCTTCTGCGCGGCACGATAGAAACTAATGGTAAATATGACAAACAAGAGGGCAATTACTCCCAGCGCAATAATAAGTACCTGCCGGTTCCTTTTTTGCTGCAATACAAGATCCACTTCGCTCTGTTTTTGCGCAATAGAAAAGTCTGCTCTCATCGCTTCTATCTCTTTAACATTTTCAATGTTCACAATACTGTCTCGAAAAGCATGATACTCTTTGAAAAAATATAGGCTGGAGTCGAGCTGTCCTTTGATCTCAAAGGCCTCTGCCAGCACTTCAGCTCCATTTCGAATCACTTCTTTGTACCCATTATCTACACCCGCCTGGTATCCGAGCCTGGCCCAATAGATTGCTCTGCCAGGACGTCCTTGCTCAAGATAGATTTTACTGAAATCTATTTTCCATAGCGCCCGCGAGGCTCCTAGATCAAAATTTCTAAGAAAATTGTCGGCTTGATTAAACTCTTCTTCAGCCAATTTAAACTCTCCTTTATTTGCCGTTAAAAGTGATTTAATTACCAATAGACAGCTTTTTACGAACTCAAATGCCTGCAATCCAGGTTTATAGAAGGCCGTAGCGGAAGCAACATAGGATTCCGCTTTCTGATATTGCTGCATCCTGAAATAAATATCAGCGAGCAATTGCCTGGAATTAAAAATCAAAAGTGTGTCACTTTTGGCCTCATAAATTTCTAGTGCCTGTAGCTCGTAGCGCAAAGCAGTTGCGTACTCCTGAAGCATCCGGTGATTTTGAGCAAGATTGGCATATCCGTGACCCTCCCACAAAAGGAAACCATTCTTTCGGGCTTTTTCGGCCATACGGAATAGCGTCTTTACCGAAGCATCAGGATTCCCTTGCTGCCACTGGTAGCTTGCCAGCTCGTTTAAGCTAGTGATGCACAATAAGGTAGAATCGATCTCCTCTGCAAGATCAACTGCCCTGTTCATCAGGCGTATTCGATCTTGCAGTGGCCGTTCTTTGTCCGTTCTCGCCAGGGAGCGATGAATCTGAAATTCCTCATAGGAATTCGAAAAACTCTTAGCTTCTAATTTACTTTCCAGCGAATCAATAAAGCTTTGCTTCTGACCGATCACTTCTAGTCTAAAAAAAGCCAGAACCATGAAAACAAAAGTCCGTAGGGAAAAAAACAAGTACTAATCAGTGAAAAGTAATTGGACTTAATTTTTATTCATCAAGGACCAAAAGGGTCTTTATCCGGCGGAGGAGGGGGAGTCCATGTTCCAGGATCAATGCTCACTTCGTTTTTAGCTCCGATCAGTAAGTAACTAAGCTCCCAGGCAAAAACTGCTGGGTCTTCTTTTGTTGCTTCAGGAGCATCAACAATACCTTTGCAATGTTTATCCGTCACACTTTCGGGAACCTGAATCCAGGTGTTTTTCCATTTTCCAATGACCGGCTTTTTCCCGGGAATTTCGCTTTTGTTGGTGATTCTGATTGATTGAATTTGCTCGTCATGCTTCGAGACGAACCAATTCATCTCTTCTCCAGATTCACATCCGATAGCTGTAACGGTGGTGAGTTTTTTAAAATTGTACAGATCGTCTTTGGAGACTGAGTACTTCATTTCTCCATCAAACAGTAGGTATACTGAAACTGACATTATGGTATTGGTTGGTTAGTGAAGTAGACAATTTATAAAATCTCTTCGATAGCGCAACCAGGACATGGGAGAGATATGAATTGAAATTTCAAATTCAGGAGAAATATTGCTTTTGCATTTCTTGAAATGAGAGAAACCAGCAGTATCTTCCGAAAGGCTCCACTAGCCTAAACAAAAGTCAGCACCAATCTTTAAAACTCGCAATTTCCCGGAGTGCGTGGAAAAGGAATGACATCCCGAATATTTCCCATGCCGGTAATAAATTGAACCAAGCGTTCAAACCCAAGTCCGAAACCACTATGAGGTACTGTCCCAAATCTACGGGTATCAAGATACCACGAAAGCTCATCTGCAGGTACAGACATTTCATTCATTCGACTTTGCAGCTTTTCCAGACGTTCCTCTCGCTGCGATCCTCCCACAATCTCTCCAATTCCAGGAAATAGAACATCCATTGCCGCAACAGTCTTGTGGTCATCATTTTGCCTCATGTAGAAAGCTTTGATCTCTTTGGGATAGTCAAACAAAACCACAGGTTTTTTGAAGTGTTTTTCCACCAAATACCTCTCGTGTTCAGACTGCAAATCAGCTCCCCACTCCTCAATCAGGAATTGAAACTTTTTCTTTTGGTTTGGCTTTGAGCGCTTTAAAATCTCGATGGCTTCTGTATATGAAAGGCGCTCAAAATCATTGTCAACCACAAACTTCAATCGTTCCAATAGCGTCATCTCGCTGCGCTGATTTTGAGGTTTGCTACTTTCTTCATCAGAAAACCGCTTATCCAAGAACTCAAGATCCTCACCGCAGAATTCTAAAGCATGCTTGCACAGGTATCTTAGCATTTCTTCCGCAAGATCAATGTTGTCTTCCAAATCATAGAAAGCCATCTCTGGTTCCATCATCCAAAACTCCGCAAGGTGACGAGTAGTGTTACTATTCTCTGCACGGAATGTAGGGCCGAAGGTATAAATCTCACCAACTGACAAAGCGGCTAATTCACCCTCCAACTGACCAGAAACTGTCAAATTAGTCTCTTTCTCAAAGAAGTCTTGCTTGTAGTCAACCGTGCCTTCGCTGGTTTTCGGTACCGCGCCAAGATCCAAGGTAGTCACCCTAAAAGTCTCACCTGCACCCTCGGCATCAGAAGCGGTAATTACAGGTGATTGAAAAAAGTAAAATCCTTTCTGGTGGAAAAAAGTGTGAATAGCAAACGCCATCTCGTGTTTAATTCTGTAAACCGCCCCAAAGGTGGAGGTCCTTCCCCGCAAATGGGCGATCTCCCTAAGAAACTCCAAACTGTGCTTTTTCGGCTGCAAAGGATACTGATCAGGATCAGCCTCACCCAAAAGCTCGATCTGCTCGGCCAGAAGTTCCACATTTTGTCCGGCGCCCTGAGAAGCAGCCAGCTTTCCGAGCACAGAAATGCTTGCACCAGTGGTGATCTTTTTTACAAGTTCCTCGTCAAAAGAAGTTGCATCAATTACAACCTGAAGATTCGTGAGCGAAGAACCATCATTCAGGGCTACAAAAGCTACATTTTTGCTTCCACGCTTCGTTCGCACCCAGCCTTTTGCACATAATTCCGACCCTACTGTACCCTCGGATAAAATCTGCTTGATTTTTGTTCTTTTCACTTTAGTCACGGTCTCTTCAAATTTGGGTCGCAAAACTAAACGAATGTGATAATTTTGAATCTCACGATTCTGCGTAAACTGGAGCATGAAGTTTTTCGCAAAATCAGTATTCAGAAAACTTGCCGTGCTTTCATTTTTGATTGCCAACAAGAAAAAGACTAATGCAAAAACTCTCGCTTACACAGTCCTTGCAGCAAAAGCTGTCACCACAGCAGATACAGTTTATCAAACTGCTTCAGGTCCCTACCGCGGAGCTAGAAGCAAGAGTGGAGGAAGAGCTGGAAGTAAATCCTGCGCTGGAAGAGGGCAAGGAAGAAAAAGAATCAGAAGAACCAGCCGAAGAATTTGATGAGGAATTCGAATCCACAGAAGCAGAGGGTATAGAAGAATACCTACAAGACGACTATGCTGGCTACAAGATGCAAGGGGATGGAAGAAGCCCGGACGAGGAAGATAAAGAGACTCCATTATCCGTTGGCAAAACACTGCATGAGCAGCTAATATCACAATTGGGATACCTAAAGCTAGACGAACGACAAGAGGTGCTGGGCAGACAACTCATCGGCAGTATTGACGCAGATGGATATATCCGCAGAGACCTGGAAGCAATCGTGAATGACCTAGCCTTCTCACAAGGTGTATCAACAGATGAGGAAGAGCTGGAAGACATTTTATTTAAGATTCAGAATTTTGATCCAGCAGGAATAGGTGCCAGGAATCTTCAGGAATGCCTTTCGCTCCAGCTAGAGCGGAAAGATGAAGAAAATGAGGAAGTACAAATTGCCATCCGCATCATAGACACCTGTTTCAACGAGTTTTCCAAAAAACATTATGACAAAATTGCCCGAAAACTGGGTGTTGAAGAAGAGACACAACTCAGAGAAGCGATCTATCTCATCACCAAACTAAATCCCAAGCCCGGCGGGACAGGTGAAGAGCAGGTAAAAACCCAGTACATCATCCCAGACTTTATACTAGTAAATAACGAGGATAAACTAGAGCTTTCGCTTAACTCTAGAAACGCTCCTCAGCTGAAAGTTTCCAGATCATATGCAGACATGCTGGATACCTACGACAAGAGCAACAAAAAAGACAAAAAACTGAAAGAGACTGTGTCCTTTATTAAGCAGAAATTGGATTCTGCGAAGTGGTTTATTGACGCTATTCGGCAAAGACAAAATACACTTTTGAATACCATGCAGGCAATCATCGACTTTCAGTACGATTACTTTCTTGAAGGAGATGAAACGAAGCTAAGACCCATGATTCTCAAAGACATTGCGGAACGGATCAATATGGATATCTCTACCGTCTCTCGTGTGGCGAGCAGTAAATCAGTACAAACAGAGTTTGGTGTGTTTCCTCTTAAGTACTTTTTTTCAGAGGGTATAGCCACGGAATCAGGCGAGGACGTCAGTAGTCGCGAGGTGAAAAATAAGCTCAAAGGTCTTATTGATGAAGAAGATAAAAGCAAACCATTGAGCGACGAAAAAATTGAAAAAGCCTTAAAGGAGCAAGGCTATACCATTGCGCGGCGTACCGTTGCGAAATATAGAGAACAGCTAAATATACCCGTGGCTCGAATGAGGAAGGAACTTTGAAAACCTTCATGAAGGTAGTTTCGGCGATTTTTCACCCCTTGCTGATCGCCACCCATGTAGCCTCTTTGTTTCTACTGACTGTACCTGCGCTATTTGCCGGGTTGCCAGCTTCTGCCAAGCAACAACTGCTTTTATTGGTTTTTCTGCTCACCGGGGCAATGCCTGCGCTAAGTATCTTTATGATGAAAACTTTTAAGCTCATCTCCGACCTGGAGCTTAGCAACAGGAGGGAAAGAACCATACCCTTCGCCTTTATTCTATTTTACTACATTCTCGCCTGCTACCTTTTTGCTGTCCAGCTAGAGCTCAATTACCTTTTCAATTTGGTGATGATTAGCGTCACGGTTTTAATCTTTGTACTTCTACTCATCTCCACCCGCTTTAAAATCAGCATACATGCAGCGGCCATATGGAGTGCAGTCGGCTACCTGACAGGTATGATCTTTAGGCTAGATCTTGGCGTTCAAAATATTTATTATCTGATTGTGGCCCTGGCGGGGCTTACGGTCACCAGCAGGTTATACCTAGACTACCATACGCCAAAAGAAGTCTGGACAGGGTCAATACTTGGCTTTCTGTATAGCCTATCGATTGTGCTGATAATGACTTAGAAGCCGGTAATATTGATTCCAATCGTAGTAGTTTGAGGGTTGGCACCTCCGATGGGATCTTGAAAAAGATCATTGAAATACCTTTTGTAAAACAGGTGAACACCTTTAAATCCAATCCTTCCTTGTAAACCGTACCGAACGCTACTTAAATTGTACTTTCCCTTCACTTTTTCGATTACCGATTCTTCTGCTTCGTCAAATTTGAGCTTCCGATGTGAAGCGAGCCTCAGTCCCAAAATCCCTCCTACTCCGATAAAAAACCCTTCACCTTCTTCCGTGCCTGTGGGATGAAACCTAAAGTCTACAGGTATATCTAAATAAGTAACCGCAAGTCTATTTTTCTGGTAATTGATGTTATCGGGCAGGCTAGAAAAAGCAAAGGCAGCCAGAGAATCGTTTGCAGGGTCATTGTCATCAGCATTGAATAGTTCGCCGCTTGATAAAGTAAGAGAATCACCCAAATCAAACTTTTCTAATCCCAAACCTAAGCCGTAGGTAAAAGAGAACTTTTTACTGAATGCTTTACGCTTGGTATAGTAGATACCCACTGACTTTGATCTCCATCCGGCCTGATCAACAAAATTTGGTTCTGAATCCCAGTAATTCAATCCCACGTCTACCATAATGTTTCCGGGAACATCGGGGCGTGCTGCTTCTTTTTGCGCACTGAGGATAAAGCTGGTGAGGAGGAATAATGAACCTAATAGTCTTCTCATGAAAAATTCAAATTTGAACTGCAAAGAATGTGATGATCTCAGGGGATTGCTATGAATCTGCGTTAAATGATCTTAAAATGGCTTAGAAAGCGGCAAAGATAGAATCCCAGCCTTCCTACGAAAATTTCCCGTGTCAAATTATTAATTTCGCATTTCAAAGGACTCGTAGCACAACTGGATACCTGCCTGCCGGCAGGCAGGATGCATACGAATTAGAACCGTCTTTTTAATGATTGTATACGTGATTCGCTCAGACAAGGACGGTAGATTTTATGTAGGAATGACTACTAACATCCAGAGAAGACTTAATGAACATAATTCAGGAAGAAATCGTAGCACAAAAGGCTATCGCCCTTGGAAGTTGTTTTTTACAGAAGAGCTAACTTCACGGATGGAAGCAAGAAAAAGAGAAAAGT
>JBCCLV010000023.1:0-41195 GCA_039026695.1 Bacteroidota bacterium | reverse complement strand
GCGGTTTGACCGTGTCAAGGAGCTGAAAACACTGTGGAAGGAAAACGGAGGGATTCCATCTCCATTGTATCAGCCACTTCACGATGCGTTTTATAAGGCTTTAAAAGGAGATAGGGTTCATAAATCCCAGCCACCCACATCGTTAGAATTTCCAAAAATACTGGAGAGATTGAGGTTGATCAAGCTAGGAGAATCTCCTTATGATCACAAAGAGCTTTCACAGCTGAAAAAAACCATCTTTAAAGATCGCTCCAGGTCTGAAGAGAAAAGCCAAGTACTCCATCTTTTGCCACTGCTTATTGAAAGAGATTTCATACTGAAGCTCGCAAACAAGAGATTTCCGGATTTTGTAAAAATGGAGAAGGATCGAAAAGAGAAGATAAAAAGAAGCATCATTAAAGACCTAATCCAGCGAGATAGCGAAGACCTTAAGATCTATGAAGAAAACTCAGCAAAGTTCAGTTCTTCTGATGGTTCTATGAACAAACTGGTAGAAGGGAAAATCAGGGGCCAAAAGAAAAAGATCGCTGTGAAAACTGAGTTATTGAATTGGATTGAGTCTGGGAATTTTTAAGATAAATGAAACTTTTTGTAGCCGTAGTTAGTATCAGATTTGCCCTTGGTGAGTGAGACAATAATCAGGGTTTGATTTTTTTTCAGAAAAACTATATTTGCGCGCATTATTGAAAAGCGGACTTTTAACGAGGCGAGATTATGTATTGGACACTTGAATTAGCATCATATTTAGAGGACGCACCTTGGCCTGCGACAAAGGACGAATTGATTGATTTCTCTATCAGATCGGGAGCTCCATTAGAAGTGGTAGAAAACCTCCAAGAGCTAGAAGACGATGGGCAGCCGTTTGAAAATATCGAAGAGATTTGGCCTGACTATCCCACCAAAGAAGACTTTTTCTTCAATGAAGATGAATACTAGCAAGAAAGAGCAATAGCAAAATCAAAACCCTGATGATCGCTCGTCAGGGTTTTTTTGGAGCGTCTTGTTCTTCTGGCACCTCACAAGGAGTATCTGCTCAGAGAGCCTCAAACTAAACCCTCCTGTGCTTTACCCTCTCTTTTTAGTTTATTGAATACTCAAATGGGCTAAATTTAGCGGCAAACTCAAGCATGAATCCTCCACCTCCGTTTAGTTTTTCCTATACTCCCAATATACCAGAGTTACTCATTGGACTAAATTGCTCGCTGGCCATCAGTACATATCAAACTGGCAAAGTGGTGATTTTTTCGGCCAAAGATGAGAACCAATTAATCCAGCTTCCCCGCACTTTTAATAGACCCATGGGAATGGCAAAAAAAGGTAAGCAGTGGGCAGTAGCAACCAGTAATGAAGTCATCGTAACAGGAAATGCACCTGGTTTGGCACCCAACTATCCACCCAACCCAAATACGTACGATAGTATGTATGTTCCAAGGGCAAGCTACTATACTGGACCCTTGGATATGCATGACATCCAGTACAGTCAATTGGGTCTACTAGGTGTAAACACGCTCTTTTCCACCATTTGCAAAATCGGTGACCAATACAGTTTTGAACCAATTTGGAAGCCAAACTGGATCTCTGATCTAAAGCCCGAAGACAGGTGTCACTTAAATGGGTTGGCAATTGATGCTTCAGGAAAACCCAGGTACACCACTGCGCTGGGAAACGGAGACCAAGCCAGATCCTGGAAAGAGCAGATGCTCAAAGGTGGCGTTCTTATAGATCTTGATAGTGACGAAATCATACTTTCGGAACTCCCCGTTCCACATACACCAAGAATGTACAGGGACGGTTTATGGATGCTGCTCTCTGCCACTGGAGAGCTAGTAAAAGTAGATGTTGAAACCGGCACCTATCAGGTTGTGACACAACTAAATGGCTTTACCAGGGGAATGGACAGGATTGGGGATTACATCTTTGTGGCCACCTCCAAATTAAGACCTAATAGTTCTCTTTTTAAAGAGGCACCCGTGGCGAGAAGATCTGTGGTGTGCGGTATTTCCGTAGTGTATGTCCCTACCGGACAACCGTGTGGCCACATATCCTACCAGACGAGCGTCGAAGAGCTTTACGATCTGGTGCTTTTGCCAGGGGACCGCCGACCTAACATCCTGAATCTTGAAAAGGGATTCCAAAAAACGTCGGTAGTCACAGAGAAAGAAGTTTTCTGGAATAATCCAAATAAGATCGATAAAGAAACGAAGGTATAACTTCCCAAAACCATGAAAAAGCCCGCTGCGCTAGGTTTTATTTTAGTTGTTAGCTTACTGTTCTGTGCAGGGCAGGATGCATTAGAAATCGAATTGCAGGTACAGGATGATTCAGGAATGCCCATAGAGGGTCCTCTGGACGCTTACCTCCTTAACATTAATAGTGCTTTTGATACAGTGCAGATAATCAGTCAAGAAATGTCTGCACTAAAATTTACTGAGATTCCAGCAGGCGCATATTGGATTCAAGTAAATCCGGGTGGCACAAAATCAATTGAAGAAAAGGCACTATTTCCTGGCTACTATAGCAAAACTTTTACTGTCAGCTTAGCAGATACACTTCAGTTAAACTCAGACACTGCCATCACTATTCAGCTAACCCAGGAAGCCGAAATTTCCGGGCCGTACTCCATGGATTTGCAGGTGCTTGAAAATTTTGAGGACCAACCCAATGAGCAACTTACTGTATCTCCTTTCAAGAATTGCTTTCCGGCAGCACGACGAAGAAGTGAGCGTAGAGAGTTTTTTGATCCCATCTACTTTCAAAAGACTGACAAAGATGGTGCAGCAACCTTTTCTTCGTTAATAGAGCTGGAGTACTGGATTTACATAGACGACCCAAGGATTAAAGTACCTTACGCCACATTACAAATCAATCAGTCCCAAGGGAGTTTTACTCACTATGAGGTGACGTTAATTTTATCAGAAGAAGGCGTTCGTTTGGAGCTAATACCTTTAGCTTCTGGAAATAAAATTTCTGAGTATGCTGTGCTTTATCCAAATCCCGTAGGAACGCAGCTTTACTTTTCGTCACCCAAAAGAATGGAAAATTCGATGTTGACTTGGGAAATCACGTCGATAGATGGAAAGGTCCAACTCAGTGATCACCTGCAAGTAGAGAAGGAACCGCAAATCATCAATACGAGCAAGCTACATCCTGGTTTTTATGTGTTTTCCGCGTACTCCGTCGAAGGAGAAAGGCTACACCAAAGCAGGATTTTCAAAAAGTAGAATTCAAATTGTTTGTGTCCATTTGGCCGAAAAAAGATTAAATTGTAATCTGGAAGTAATCCACCTTAGTTAATGAAATCGTCTTTATACTCCTCCCTGCTCAGCCGCCTTAAAAACAAACACAATAAGCTCTCAATTCGCTTCGAAAAAAGTTTAAAAGAGGGCGAATTCCAAAAGCAACGCTATCGTAAACGAAGAGATGCTGTGGAAAGACTTAAGGGTCTTGAAAAAAGAATCCAATCCCTCAGCCAGGAATCCGGATTCAGGTTAAATCTTAATTATAAGCATTGGGCAGTAGCGCTTGCCTTAGGTGCTGTAGTTGCCTCAGCAAATCCAGTGAGCGCGCAATCCACAGTACAGTTTGCAGAGACCCTTATACTTGGAAATCCACTTCCTAACACTGTAGCACGAGGGGATCTGGACGGAGATGGAGATGAAGACATTGTGTATGCGTCTTACATAGATGATCCAATCGTTTTTATCAACGAAGAGAACTTCAATTTCTCGAGGTTCAATCTTGCCGTAGATTCAAATATAAAATTCAGTGTGAAGCTATTTGACCTGGATGGAGATGGAGATTTAGATATCTTTTTTCAGGGAGGCGCAAATGAGGCGTACACCCATAGCGCGTTCATCAACGATGGTTCAGCCAGTTTCACTCAGCAACCAGCTACCCTACCGCTTCTTGACATCCGCGAAGACCTGAGATGGGTGGGAGATTTGGATGGGGATGGGGATTTGGATTTTGTGTCCGAAACCAGGCAAGAAACCTCACCATATAACGACTATGTTACCGTCTTTACCAATAATGCACTTGACTTTTCTAGTACCACCACTTTCCCAGGAACCTATTCAGCTAGTCCTAGCTCACGCCTAAGGGCACTAATGGACTTTGACGGTGACAATGACCTGGACATTGTATATACCGCAAACCTCCCATCCTCCCCTGGCACCCCTGTACAAGTCTTACTAAATGATGGTGCCGGCGGCTTCTCTGATTCCGGTTCCCCTTCCTATATCTACAATCAAACCATCGATAAAACCGATACGCTAGATGTGGATGGAGACGGCAATACGGACATTATCAATGTAAATAACGCTAACAACGATATCACTTTTGGTATACTGCGAAATGATGGAAGCGGTGAAACTTTCAGTGAAGAGTCTACCAATGTTATTGCACGCAATCAAGATGCGCGTGAGATCCTCCCGATTGATATCAACGGAGATGGAAGAGATGAATTTGTCTTAAATAGCGATGTAGACTCTACTTTCGTCATCATATCCATCGCGGGTGCAGGCCTGCAGCCCTACGCAAAGTTTGAAGGCATATCAATTCCTGCACTTCTAGACAGTGATGCCGATGCTGATCTAGTTTTCAGAGGATCGGAAATCTCACTATACGAAAACACGGGTTCAGGTAATTTTGAATTTAACAGTAGCCTGGACCTTATTTCCTCGGTAGCAGAAATCGATACCGCAGACGTGGATGTAGATGGTGATTTGGACTTTGCTACAGCCGGTTCCCTTGCCTCTAGGGTATGGATCAATGATGGAATGGGCAACTTTGGTGTGGGGCAAGAGATAGGCAAAAAAGGCAGTAGCATTGCTTTTGGCAACTTGGATGCAGATCCGGAACCGGAGATGGTGATAGGTCGGGAAGGTTCAAGGTCTTCGGAATTACTGGGGTTTGAGATTTGGGATAATACCGATGGAGTCTTCACACTGGCACAAACCCTCGATTTGGGATCTTTCAATGGCAGGCAAGTATTTGTTGAGAACATTGACGATGATGCTGATCTGGAAATCCTTGTTTTCTCGGAGTATAGGGGGGACGGTAGCAATCGACGTTTGAGGGCATTTAATAATACTGGTGGACTCAATTTTGAGAATACCTTTTCTACTTACCTAAAATATGAGGCTGAATCTATGGATGTCGGCGATATCGATGGAGACCTTGATCTGGATGTAGTTGTAGCCGCCGATGAACAAGTAATTGCGGATACTGAAATTTGGTCCAATGATGGGACTGGAAGCTTTAGCAGAACGGGAGGATTTGAGCCTTCCACAAGCAACGAGACCTCCGTAGCGCTACTTGCAGATTTTGATGGAGACAATGACTTGGATCTGTTCACAAGCAGCGAAACAGAACACAAAGTCTGGACCAATGAAAATGGTAGCTTCACCGAATCTCTGGTCCTTCCCAGCTCAGTATATTCAACGAAAAGTACCTTGGGGGATATCGATAATGACGGAGACGTTGACATTATATTCGGCGCCAGCCTTCAGCCGCCTATCATTTTTCTCAATGATGGTGTAGACCCGCCCTCTTTTACCCAAGATGTTTATCTACCGCTTGTCAATGATGGTTACTCCGCTGGAGTAATAGCTGATATAGATGGTGATGGAGACAATGATGTAATTTATGGTGGAGAATACACTGGCTTGCGCGTTGTATTGAACGATATGGAGCCTCAAACACCTCCACCCATTCTAGAAAGTGATTCGTTGGCGCTCGTAGCATTATATAATGCTACAGCAGGAGATGCATGGACTGATAACACCAATTGGCTGGAAGACAGTCAGCGGGTAGATACTTGGTTTGGAGTCACCGTGGAAGATACCCGAGTGACCAAGCTCTTTTTAAGCAATAATAATCTGGCGGGTACCCTCCCTAGTGAAATTGGGGATCTTACTGCGCTTACGGACCTTGCGCTAAGTAGAAACGCACTTACGGGATCTATACCGCCGGAAATCGGTGATACCAGATTAGATACACTGATCTTAAGCTCTAATCAACTTTCCGGAACCATTCCAGAAGAACTTTATGATTTGGATGACTTGATCAGACTGTCTATTTCGCAGAATGAACTTACGGGTACCATTTCTTCAAGCATCGGCAACCTGAATGATCTCAGATTTATCGCCCTTTGGGATAATCCCTTTACAGGAGGCACCATTCCCGGAGAATTTTGGACGCTTACAGATCTGGAATTCGTTTATCTAGGAACCAGCGACCTGGGTGGGGATATTTCAGATTTTACCAGTCTTACAAACCTCAAGGATTTCTGGGTAGACCAAGGCAATTTCACGGGTACTATCTCTTCTCAGGTTGAAAATTTGACGCAGCTCAAACTATTGGATGTGAGCGATAACCTGATGACTGGAACTATACCTCCTGAGTTGGCAAGCCTATCTAACCTCAAAATCGTAGAGCTCCAAAACAATGAATTTACCGAGTTGCCAGATCTTTCTGCTACGCTTGACTCACTTACGGTAAATGGGAATTTCTTCGATTTTGCTGATCTGGAACCTAACGTCAGCATCACGAAATTTATCTACGAACCCCAAAATGATACCAATGTGCCATTGGAAATTTCCATCAATGGTGCAGAGGCTGTCGCAGCAGTCGACACCAGTGGCAGTGTACTTGACATGGTAGAGATTACTGCGCTAACAGGTGAGGCACCGAGCAACGAGTATACCTGGTTTCTTAATGGCAATGCCGATACAGAACAATCCGAAATTACTTTTGAAATTCCGGCATTGGGCAGCGCTGATGTTGGGACATATGTGGTGGAAGTTTCCAACTTAGCACTGCCAGACCTCACTTTTACCTCTGATCCTTTTGAACTTCAAGCTACAGCTGCCATCACATTAAATGCTGTGAGCATTGAGGACAGCCTATTGATAGACGATGACATAAACGCATTCCTTTTCTCGCTCAACGAAGAGGTGGCCGATACAGTAGAATTTGCTGGTGATCCAAATTTGAATGTGCCGTCAGCAACTTTTACTTTCCCGGAGGTTGTCTTGGGTGAATATTTGGTTGCTGCGGAATCGACAGAGCCTTTTTTAAGTAATGGTGAACAAATCCCCGGCGCATTCATTACCACATTCTTTGGTGACGCCTTCCTATCGCGCAATGCAGATACCCTTCGGCTCAATGCCGACACCACATTACAAATAGTACTTCAGGAGATTCCTGAAGTAGTTGCCGGTGAGGGTGTAGTCAGTGGAACCATCGAAGAGGACTTTCCCGACGAAGAACAAAGGGTAGACGCACGAAGAAGAGCCAAGAAGAGAAAATGTGGACTGAGGAGAAGGCGGACCGGGGGTAGAATAGCTCAGGCTGAGGATGATGAGTTCGAATTAATTGCCTACGGCGAGACCAACGATAATGGAGAATTCAACTATGGATTCCTGCCCCAGGGTACCTACCAGTTCTTTGTAGAATATCCAGGCATTCCTTTGGATGAGTCAGCTTTTGTTGAATTTGAAATCGGTCCGGCAGGTATCAGCGATGATGAGTTTGTACTGGCAGTATTCGCGAGTCCAGAAGGTATTGAGATCCAATTTGTCTTGGGAGTTACCTCCGATTACTTTGTAGACCTAAACGTTTATCCGAATCCAACTGCCGACATTCTTTATATCAAGTATTCCAGACTGCAGCAAGCGCAGATAACCATGGAAGTACTAGATCTGGAAGGAAGAGTGCTGCATACAAAAGAGCTTTCTCAAGCTGAAAAGCAAACAACTTTTGATACCTCGATACTGGCAAGCGGACAATACTTAGTAAGATTTAGAGGTAAGGCTGCCAAAAAGCCATTGGTATATCGAATTATCAAAAGGTGATCTCAGACCGCAAAAGATTGCCGCTGATCGCTTGATGCTACCATTGGATTTGTCACTGCAAAGACGGAAGTCTTTCAAAAAGCGGCTATTGTGGTAGATTGAGATGATGTTTTATAGATCAGAAGATTCAAATTAAACCGGCGCTCAAATTCACAAAATAGCAAAATGACTTTACTGGATCAAATAGTGAGCACTGTGGGTAAAATCATCTCATGGTCTAGCTTTATCATGGTAATAGTCATCGTAGTTGACGTTACGCTGAGATACATTTTTAGTTGGACTTCCGCTGCTTCCTTTGAGCTAGAATGGCATCTCTTTGCTGCCATCTTTTTGTTGGGTGCCGCCTGGACCCTACAAGAAGACAAACACGTGAGAGTGGATGTTTTTTATCACTCTTACTCTGAGCGAAAAAAGGCTTGGGTAAATCTGCTTGGCACTTTTATTCTTCTACTACCTTTTTGTGGCGTAGGATTCTGGAAGTCGCTGCCTTTCGTTTATAGTTCTTTTCAATTAAGTGAAACGAGTCCTCAACCCGGCGGACTGCCCGCAAGGTTTATCATTAAGTCTGCGATTCCTTTAGGCTTCCTACTACTAGCAATGCAAGGAGTCTCGGTGATGGTCAAGTGTATAAAAACGATCAAAAATGAAAAAACAGCAAAAGTCTGACGAAAACCAAACTCCTGCTTGGCTCCAAACCATACAGTTGAATAGCTGGGAAGCAGAGTTGCTTATTTCAGCGCTTGTGTTGTATGCCTTATTTCAAGTGCCTGAAAATATCCAGCAGTTTGCCTTGCGCAGCTTTGAGCGTGACTCTTTATTTCACGGCTTTTTTAGGCTTATCAGGCGCGCAGTAGAGCTTTTAAGTTTCGGCTATATTATCCACATTTTAGTGCGAGGTTTATGGGTGGCCAACGTGGGACTGAGCTATGTGTTCCCGAAAGGGATCAACAAAGAGAGGCTAAAATTCAAAGGGAAATTTGGAAAGGAAATTGATGGTCAGGCCTCTATTGTCAAGGGAGTACTGAAGCTGGAAGAGCTTTCTTCCACGGTATATGGCATCTCTTTCTTACTATTCGGATGTCTATTTGGGTTTGCCTTTTTCATTTTACCATTCATTGCACTTTCAGAATGGATGGTTGATTTAATCACGGAGAAAAGCGGGCTGGCCCTTATTGCTGTACTGCTTATTTTCCTTTATCTGGTTTTTTTGATCATTCTGTTAATAGACTTTGTGACCAATGGCTTATTCAGAAGGATTGAGTGGACAGCCAAGATTTATTACCCGATTGCCGTAGTGTTCAGGATTTTGACACTTTCCTTTCTCTATCGCCGTGCGCTTCTGATCCTAGTCTCCAATGCAAAAGGGTGGAAATCCTACGTAATCCCAGTAGTGCTGCTCTTGGTGACCTTTGGATTTATTATGGGTAAAGGTGAGCAAAGGGACGCCAAAAGGAAGCGCTATCTGCTTGCAAGCGAGGAGTTCAAGAAAGTAGCAGAAAATTATGAGGATCAGCGCCAGAAAGGTGACTACCTCATGGCTTCCATTCAAAGCGATGTTATTTCAGAGAGCGTTTTAAGTCTGTTTCTTACTGACCTTTCTCTCTTCAATACCCTTCACATGTGGGATTCTGACAGTCTTGAGAAATGGGAGGTTCTTGGATCAAAAGAATCCAGTAAAGCGCTCAACCGCTGGCTAAAGATACACATTGACTCTTCGAACTCATATGAGCCGGAGTGGTATCTGTCGCAGCATCCCAAAGAACTTCTTTTCGGGTTTTCTACTTTTCTTGACCTTGAGGAGCTGGAGCGCGGGCCACATGTGATAACCATCGCTTTTGACACTGTAAACATGGAGCCATATCGCAAAAGGCAACTAGCAAGCAGTGACTTTTCAGGGACTTTGGTATCCCGAATTCCCTTCTTTTACAACCCACAATGAACCTGGAGGTACTCCCCATTATCCTTTTTGGGGCTGTGTTTTTACTAATTCTGCTTGGCTATCCAGTAGCCTTTACCCTTGGAGGCCTTTCGGTCCTGGTCGGCTTATGGGTTTTTGACCTTGACTTTTTTTATCTGCTTTCTTTAAAGATCTATGGTACCATGCAGAATTTCGTGTTGCTCGCAGTACCTCTTTTCATCTTTATGGGAATGGTTTTGGAAAAGTCGGGGATCGCAGAGCGCCTGCTGCACAGCATGAGTATGCTCTTCGGAGGCTTGCGAGGAGGCCTTGCAATTGCAGTAGTCATTGTGGGAGCTATGCTGGCTGCCAGCACTGGTATTGTAGGCGCCACGGTAGTGACCATGGGGCTCATAAGCTTACCAACAATGCTAAAAAATGGCTACAGCCCAAAAATCAGTACTGGTATTATTGCTTCTTCCGGCACACTAGGCCAGATCATACCCCCTTCAGTGGTGCTGGTTCTATTGGGTAGTGTGCTAAATGTATCGGTAGGGCGGCTGTTCCTGGCGGCGATAGTTCCGGGGGTAGGTTTGGTAGCCACATACTTGCTATTTATTCTGGTGTATGGAAAACTATATCCAAAAAGCATCCCTAAAGTCTCAAAGTCGGAACTAACTGCTTTCAGAAAAGAAGGGCTATCAATCGATCTGTTAAGGTCTTTCCTGTTTCCATTTTTACTAATCCTGTTGGTTTTAGGTTCCATATTCGCCGGGATTGCTTCTCCTACTGAGGCTGCCGGAGTAGGTGCTTTCGGGGCGATGATACTTGCGGTGATCAACAAAAAGTTTGGACTGCAAATGCTCCGGGAGGTTATGAAAGAAACCACCATGCTTACCTCCATGGTTTTCATGATCCTCATTGGAGCCACCGCGTTTTCCCTGGTATTTCGTGGACTGGAGGGTGATCGTTTTCTACTCGATCTGATACAGAGCGCCGAAATGAATGCGATTCACTTTCTTCTTGTAGTGATGCTTGTTGTATTTGTAGCAGGCTTCTTTATTGATTTCATAGAGATCATTTTCATCATTGTACCGGTAGTCGCACCAATTTTCGTGGCACTCAATGTTGATCTGGTATGGCTAGGAATTCTACTAGCAATAAACCTGCAAACTTCCTTCTTAACTCCTCCATTTGGCTTTGCGCTTTTCTATCTCAAAGGAGTAGCACCACCAGAAGTAAAAACCTCACATCTTTATCGCGGGGTTTTTCCGTTTGTCTTTATCCAGCTGGCTTTTCTTACACTTCTCATCCTGTTCCCCGAAATCATAAATGTTTTCAGCGATTAGAAAGAAATAATTACTGTGTTATGCTGTCGAGTACTAATGTGCCTCTAGCCAATTAGCCCCCATACCAATACCTATCTCCATGGGTACTGCCAGCGGATGGGCCTCTTTCATCCTTTTTTCTACCTCACTTCTCAATGAATCCACTTCCGATTTATGTACATCAAATACCAGTTCATCATGTACCTGCATGATCATCTTTGATTGGAGCTTTTCTGCGTTCATCCAATTGTGGATATCAATCATCGCTTTCTTAATGATGTCTGCAGCACTACCCTGTATCGGCGCGTTTATCGCATTTCGCTCATCAAAACCACGCATGGTGAAATTTTTGGAATTTATATTTCGCAAAAACCTCCTTCTCCCTAGTATGGTCTCAACAAATTGATCTTTTTTGGCTTGCTCAATGGTATCATCCATGTATTTCTTCACATTAGGAAATTGAGTGAAATAAGCATCAATGATCTCCTGAGCTTCTCCTCGGGCAATATTCAAGTTTTGTGACAGACCGTAAGCTGAAATTCCGTAGATGATGCCAAAGTTTACTTCTTTGGCTTTCCTACGCATATTTGGCTCCACTTCTTCTGTGGGGACTCCAAAAACTTTGGCTGCAGTATTGGCATGTATGTCAATACCATCCTGAAAGGCCTGCATCATACTTTCATCCTTGGAAAAGGCAGCCATGATCCGCAATTCAATTTGTGAATAATCAGCAGCCATGATGAGATAGTCTTGGTTTCTAGGTACAAATGCCTTTCGTATTTCACGCCCCTTCGCAGTTCGGATGGGAATATTCTGAAGGTTGGGATTGTTAGAACTCAGCCTTCCGGTCGCAGCTACCGTTTGTCGGTAGTCTGTATGAATCCGATCACTTACTTTGCTAATCAATTTAGGAAGCGCATCTACGTAAGTTGACTTTAGTTTTTGGTATTCCCGAAACTCCAAAATCTTGGAAGCAATGTCATGTTCTTGAGCCAGCTTCGATAGAATTTCTTCTCCAGTAGCATACTGCCCGGTCTTGGTTTTTTTAGGTTTATCTACCAGCTTCATGCGCTCAAAAAGGATCTCACCCAATTGCTTAGGCGACCCAATGTTAAACTCCGTTCCAGCTAGCTCAAAGATCGCTTCCTGCGCTTCCCTGCTTACTTGATCGAGCTCAGCCGACATATTTCCTAACGCGTGCTCATCTACCCGCACACCCTCATATTCCATATCAGCCAACACAAAAGAAAGCGGCTCTTCAACCTTGTGCAGCAAATCAGACAAGTTTCGTTCTTCGATCTTTCTGACCAAAATTTCCTTCAGCTGCAAAGTAATGTCTGCATCTTCGCAAGCGTAATCACAGACGAGCTTAGGATCAATCTGATCAATAGTTTTCTGCTTTTTCCCTTTGGAGCCAACCAGAGATTCGTAGGAAATGGTCTTGTAATTGAGATACCTATCGGCCAGTAAATCCATGGAGTTGCCAGACTCAGGATCCAGTAAAAAGTGGGCGAGCATGGTGTCGAAAATATCACCCTTGATAGAGATCCCATAGTTCCTAAGAATTTGAATGTCGTACTTCAGGTTTTGACCAATCTTGGTGATTTGCGGATTTTCCAGCACCGATTTGAATTCCTGCAGCACCTTTTCTGGTTCATCGGGGCACGAAACATACCATGCTTCGCCCGGCTTTACAGCCACACTAAAACCAACAAGACTAACCTCGCGTGTTTCCAGTCCTGTTGTCTCCGTGTCAAAGCAGAATTCTTTTGACGCATTCAATACATCTTTTAGGCTAGAAATGCCGGCCTCATCAGAAGCGGTAATCAAATGGTAGCTATGCTTTTTGTTCTCTATGGAGTTGCTGACTTGCGTCCTATTTCCATCACTGGTATCGAATAAGCCAAGCTGGTTAGTATCTCCGCTTTTGATCTCGTTCTCCTCTTGGAAAACTCGCCTAGCAATGGTCCTGAACTCAAGCTCATCAAAAATTGGTTTGAGCTTTTCTGCCTCAGGTTCTGTGTAAGCCAGCGACTCAGGATCAAACTCAACCGGAGAATCAACTTTGATCGTTGCCAGCTCTTTGGACATGATCCCTTGCTGACCAAACTCCTGCACACGTTTTTGAAGTGCTCCTTTTAATTCCTCGACATGTGCTACGATCCCTTCCACAGTGGCATATTCACTCAGCAGCTTTGAAGCTGTCTTGTCTCCAATACCCGGAATACCCGGAATGTTATCAACGGAATCACCTTTCAGTCCCAACACATCCCGCACTTGATCTACTTCATCAATATTAAATTTTGCAAGTACTTCGGGAATCCCCATTACCTCTACGCCATTGCCCATTCTAGCTGGCTTATAAAGGAAGATGTTTTCATCTACCAGCTGCGCAAAATCTTTATCAGGAGTCATCATGAATACTTTATAACCCTCAGCTCCCGCCTTTTTCGCGATTGTTCCAATCAGGTCATCAGCCTCATAGCCATCACACTCCAGTACGGGGATATTAAATCCTCTTACGATCTCTTTACAGTACGGTATCGCTATTTTAATCTCTTCCGGTTGCTCCTGTCTTGTTGCTTTGTACTCTTTAAATTCTTCATGCCTAAAAGTGGGGGCATGAGTATCGAAGGCAACCCCAATGTGTGAAGGTTTCTCTTTGGTGATGATCTCCAATAGGGAATTGGTAAATCCCATGATTGCTCCAGTATTGATGCCATTGGTTGTGAGACGTGGGTTTTGACTCATTGCAAAATGAGCCCGATAAATGAGCGCAAATGCATCTAGTAGAAATAGTTTTTTCTCAGACATATGCGTAAAAATAGAATCTTGAAGCTTCTTGTTTTGTGTTTTGAGGATTAGCTACGGGCCTTGAAAATGGTGTTCATTTGGATAGTCATCTAAATTCATGATGTTTGCACTGGAAAACGCTCCTACAAGCCCTAAAAAATATATTCCACCCAGTTTCATTTTTAGGCACTATCCCTGACCGTATATGAGTTTTCAAAGCAGCATTTACCAATCGAAAGCGATCTTGCTTTTAGGCCTGGTGATCCTCCAGTTTACACCCGGATGTAACATTCAGCAACCTGAGGAACTAGAAGAGGAACAGGAAGTCACAATAGAGGATCCGTACATTCCTACACTCTACTACAACCTTCCCGTTGATTCACTGGAAATCCAAGAAGGAAAAGTTAAGTGGAACCAGAACTTGTCTGAGATTCTTGCCAATTTCAATGTTTCTGGTCGGGCACTCCACGAACTGTCAATTAGATCTAAAGAGGTATATGATGTGCGCAAGATCAAGGCAGGTGCAAAATACTCAATTTTATACAGCAGAGATTCACTTTCCTCCGTCAAGCACTTTGTTTTTGAGCCCTCTATGCGAGAGTATGTGGTGTATCATTTTGGCGATTCTGCTTATGCAGAGCTTTTTGAAAAACCTGTTTCCATTCAAGAGCGGGTAATTGCAGCTGAAATCAGCTCGTCACTTTATGAAGCAATTTTAGGGCAGGAATCCTCACCGATGCTTGTAAATCGATTGGTAGACGTCTTTGCCTGGCAGGTAGACTTTTTCAGGATCGCACGTGGAGACAAGTTTAAGATCATGTTCGAAGAGGAACTAGTCGACGGCAATGTGGTGGGAATTGGTGAGATCAAGGGTGCTTACTTTGAGCATTGGAGTAAGCCTTACTATGCCATCCCTTTCTCAACTGATGGAAAAACAGACTACTTTGATGAAGATGGAAAGAGCTTACGTAAGACATTTCTCCGCGCACCCCTCAACTACACGCGCATTAGTTCCAGATATTCTTTGCGTAGATTTCATCCGGTCCAAAAGCGATATAAAGCACACCTAGGCACTGACTATGCCGCGCCAACAGGAACTCCCATAAGGACTGTAGGGGACGGTGTAGTACTTGAAGCAAAGTACCACAGGGGCAACGGGAATTATGTAAAAGTGAAACACAACAGTAACTACACCACGCAATATTTACACATGTCCCGAATTGCTAAAGGAATGCGCCCCGGTGCAAAAGTGCAGCAAGGGCAAACCATTGGTTATGTAGGAAGCACAGGCCTTGCAAATGGACCGCATCTTTGCTTTAGGTTCTGGAAAAATGGTAGACAGGTAGATGCGCTCAAAGTTGATCTGCCTGCGTCAAAAGGTATCAGCACTGAGCAAATGCGCGATTTTAAGACGGCCAGCGAGAAAATAACCGGTCGATTAGACACCATATCTTTTCAGGAAAAGAAAAAGTTGCTCGCAAAAATTCCAGACTAATCGTCACAGCTTGATACCTTTCCCCAACTGGTTGATCAAGGGTCGTTGCGGGAAATAATCTTTAATTTCTGGAATTATTTGCATTATTTTGAGTTTTATCATCCCTATCCGAATGCGAAAAGTATTCTGCGCACATATACTGTTATTTTGTTGGGTAGTCATCTGTACTGCTCAGTCGACTGACACCCTGGTAACGATCTCTGGAACACTCTACCGCGCGCAGGACTCAACAACGATCGCAGCAAATATTTTGTACGAGAAGCTACCTTACTACGATGATATGGGACTTGTCTCGGTAGACAAAGACGGGCTTTATGAAGTACAACTAGTGAAAGGTGAAACATATAGCTTTTCTATTTCCAAGCCTGGATACAGAAAATATCAATCCAATAAAGAGATCAATGGTGATGCCAAAATGGACCTCTATGTCGAAGAGGACATCATTGAATTGCGAAAATTGGAAAATCTCAACTTTGCGAGTGGAAGCGACCGAATTGGAGAGCCTTCGTATCAAGAGCTTGATGAACTTGCTGAGTACCTACTGAACAACCCTACCCTCGTCATACAACTAGAAGGTCACACGGATTTCGCGGGAAATGCAGAAGCCAACCTAAGACTATCTCAAGCCCGCGTAGAAGCAGTAAAAAATTATCTAACAGATAAAAAGGTCAAGAAAAACAGAATTTTTACCAAAGCCTTCGGTGGCACAGAGCCTCTCACGCAGGAGCGTACCCAGGAAGGAAAAGCACAAAATAGACGAGTAGAGGTAAGATTTATTCGCCGCTAATTCATTTATCATCCAACATGAAAAAGATCAAACTATTCATTCTAGGCCTCTCATTATGTTTTGCAGCTTTTGCGCAAGAGACGGTATCGTGGGGCACACAAATAATTGATATTTCCTCTGAGTATTCACCGTACGAGTACTCTGCTATCCAGGCACTATACCGCCCGAATGTATCGCCGCAAGGTGGTGAAAGCCCCAATGCCTGGCGTCCAAAAAGTAAATCCAAGGAGGAGTTTATCATGGTCTCTTTCAACAATCCGATTAAAGCCAAGCAAGTTGCAATAGCTGAATCTGAAAATCCTGGAGCGGTAAAAGCAGTATACGGATATGATAGTGAATACAACGAGTATAAGCTGTTTGAACTTACTCCTCGGAATCTACCGATAGAGAGTCGCTTGTTGAATCTATTTTTCGAACAGACAGCTTACAAAATTGAAGCTATCCGAATTGTCTTAGATTGTAGCATCAATGACGGATACAATGCCATTGATGCAATAGGTATATCGGCTTCCAACATTCCTATCAATGTACTGATCAACCTTGCCAAAGGTGTGAATTCTTCCATCAACGCTGAAAAGTTGAGCACCAATGTAAATAGCGAGTACAAAGAGCACAGCCCAATTGTATCTCCTGATGGCAAAAAGCTCTATTTCTCGCGGCAATTTCATCCCGAAAACATTGGCGGAGTAGATGATGCAGAGGATATCTGGGTATCGGAGCTGGATCCTGAAACTGGAGAATGGTTACCAGCCAAAAATGTGGGACCTCCACTCAATAATAAAGGACCCAACTTCATTAGCTCACTTTCTATTGTAAATGGAGAAGAAGTATTAATCCTTGGAAATAGATATGGTAGAAAAGGAAGAATGTTTACTGGCGTTTCCCAATCTACACGACAGGGGGATACATTTTCAGAGCCTGTAGCCATCGAAATGGAAAATGAATACAATTACTCTACCAACGCAGACTTTTTCTTGGCGCCCGATGGAGAATCCATGATCCTTTCTGCGGAGAGAGATGACACCTACGGACTGAGAGATCTTTATGTGAGTTTTAAGCAGGCAGATAATACCTGGAGCGAGCCATTAAACCTGGGAACAGACATCAATACAACTGGTGAAGATGAATCCCCTTTCATGGCTCCTGATGGGAAAACGCTTTATTTCTCCACCGATGGCCGTAAAGGGTACGGTGGTGCAGACGTTTACGTTTCATTCAAACTTGATGACTCATGGACTCGCTGGTCAGAGCCAGAAAATCTTGGTCCGGGAATCAATAAAGAAGGAAATGATGAATACTTCAGCATCCCTCCCACAGGCCAAAACTTATACTTCACCAGGGCAGAAGAAGGCGAAGACTCAGACATTTTCAGCTTTAAAGTGGCAGACCTCTTTGTAGACGGGCTTGTAGACAACCCACTCGCCTCCTCTGTAGATCATTTATTGGAAAAGGAAGTGCTGATCTCAATCAAAGGTGTAGTAGCTGATTCCAAAACGGATCTTCCGGTCCCGGGAGCCAAAGTCTTGATCGAGCGGCTTCCTGATGGCCTTGACTATGGAAGAGCCTCCGTAGACCGCAACGGGAATTTTCTATTCACTGTAGAGGGTAAAAATAAGTTTGGCCTGATTGCAGAAGCTGAAGGTTACATAGCTGAAAACGTGAATCTTGATTTTTCACAATACAAGCAGTCCGATACAGTGGTCACAAAACTGAACCTAGTACCCATCGAGAAAGGTGAGACAATCACAATCAACAATATTTTCTTTGATTTTGACAAAGCTGAATTAAAAACCGCTTCCTATCCCGAACTCAATAGGATACTGGAATACCTCAGCGAAGACCAAATCGACGGAATTTTGATCAAGGGCCATACTGATTCCGTAGGAGAACCAAGTTACAACATGGCACTATCGGGTAGAAGAGCTAAAGCGGTAATGGACTTTTTCATCAAAAGCGGAATCCCAAGAGAGCGATTGTCTTTCAAAGCTTTTGGCGAGACCGAACCTAAAGCATCCAACGATACGCCAGAAGGCAGGGCTGAAAATAGAAGAGTAGAGTTCGAGATTAAATGATTTTTTATACCAACCTATCCTTTAAAGTCAGTTTACATAAGCTGACTTTTTTTGATATAAAACCATGCTAAAATGAAACAGATTCAAATTTTTTCCTTGATAGTGATTTTATCAGCCTGCACAGCACCAACTTCGGATGAAAAGGCATCCAGACCCGCAGAGTGGATTGGAGAATGGAAAGCAGAATGGGAAACACCTTCAGACGCGCCCTCCTATGCGGGAATGGAAGACATGGAGTTTTATATGGATGGGAGTTTCATTTTCACAGCTGACAGCCTCACGGTCCAGAATAACGGCTATCCAGGATGCATATTTGCTGTCGATACCCTGAAACACACCCAGCTCTGGAGCGTATCAAGTGACACGTTACAGACCTATAATGAACCAGAATCGCCAGGTATGACCTATAAAGTAACCGCTCTAGGAGAAGACAAAATACAGCTACAATTGATGGAAGATATCTTTGTTACTCTAACCAAGTAGCTTGTGTCCGGTCAGAGCTGAGATTCTAAATTCAACACCACAAAAAATTTTTATGAAAAAGTTCTTGCTCATTCTTGCGATCATCTTCGGCGTACTTATTGTATCAATCATTGTACTACCGATCGTATTTAAAGATGACATCCAGAAGGCTCTGGATGATGCCTTAGCAGAAAATTTAGAGGCACAGGTTTATTACGATCCTTCGCAGTTTGACCTTTCGCTGCTCAAGAATTTTCCTAACCTAACCGTGAGCCTTGGCGATTTTGGAATTGTGGGCGTTGAAGACTTTTCCTCAGACACTCTTGCAGCTATCAGTAGCTTTCAACTGACTATTGATATAATGTCCGTGATAAGCGGTGACCAAATTTCAGTACGTGAGGTACTACTCGATCAGCCTCGAATTTCCGTGGTTGTTTTAGAGAACGGAAAGGCAAATTACGATATAGCAAAAGCTACTGCAGATACCGCCCAAGTTGAAGAGCCAGCAGAGGCCAGTGATTTGAGTATTGCCATTGATAGATGGGCAATTAAGGAAGGGAGCCTTTCCTATGATGACCAGTCCCTCAAGTTCTACACAACTTTAGATGGCCTTGACCATGAAGGTTCAGGAGACTTCACCTTGGATGTTTTTGATTTGGCCACCACTACAAAAGTGCAAGAAGTCTCTCTGGGATACGATGGAGTAGAATATCTAACTAACAAAACTTTGATTGCGGAAGTGGTCCTGAATATGGATCTATCAAAAATGTTGTTCGTCTTTGAAGAAAACAGCATTGCCTTGAATGATTTTGTGATGGCGGCTGAAGGATCGATTTCTATGCCAGCAGACGATATAGATATAGACATCACATTTGGCGGCAAGGACATAGATCCCAAAAGCATCCTGTCCCTCATACCCGGAGTGTATCAAGAGTACCTCGCAGATATATCCGCTTCCGGAGATGTGAGTTTTGATGGAGTAGTGCAGGGGACGTATAATGAAGCCTCTATGCCTAAAATCATGGCGAATCTATCGGTGAAAGAAGGGTCGGTAAAGTACAGTGCTTTCGATATCCCAATGGAGAAGATCAATATCGAGTCAAACTTTTCTTACCCATCCGCAGACCTTCGGGAGACCAGTTTTGATCTAAGTAAGTTTTCCATGTTGGTCGATGGTGAAGAATTGCAGGCATATCTGAAGTTTAAAAATCTAGAAGATTATACGTGGGATTTTGGAGCCGATGGAAGTCTGGATCTTGAGAAGATTACCAAAATTGTTCCCTTGGAGGACATGGACTTGAGGGGTAAGCTCAATATAGCCTTAAAATCCGCGGGCAGTATGTCCATCCTAGAGCGTGAGCAGTACGATCAACTACCTACATCGGGAAGTCTTTCTGTAAACGACTTCTATTTTGAATCCATCGATCTTCCACAAGGTTTTGGGATTTCAGAGGCCAACCTTTCATTTGATCCCTCTATGATCAGCTTGGACCAATTCCAGGCAACATCAGGAAACTCTGATTTTAGTCTTCAAGGCGCTGTGCGAGATTACCTGGACTATGCCCTCAATGATGGCACTTTAGTAGGCTCACTATCGCTCAATTCCACACTTTTAGATGTCAATGAGTTCATACCGGAGGTCTCAAAAGAGGAAGAGGAGCAAACCGATACAACTGCTCTTGAGGTTGTGAAGATTCCTGAAAACATAGACTTCACTTTTGCTTCAGCGATTGATAAGATTACCTACACCGACCTTGAACTCAGAAATTTTCAAGGGAAAGTGCTTGTGAAAGATGGCGCGGTGGTTTTGGATAGAAATAGCTTTGAAATGCTAGATGGCACATTTGAGCTTTCCGGATCGTACAAGACAAAAGACCTTGACCTTCCCAAATATGATCTGGGATTTGGAATTAAAGACCTATCGATCGCCAGTGCTTTTGAATCCTTCTCCACTATTGAGAAATATGTACCAATAGCGAAGCAGATCACTGGCAAGTTTTCCACGGATTTCAAAGTAAACGGACTACTAGGAAATGATATGATGCCGCTTTTGGACAAGGTGAATCTGGCAGGATTAGTGAATGTAGCACAGGCTGCGCTGGAAAAAGGAGAGTTTGTAAACAAGCTTAATTCAATCGCTTCCTTCAAGGGTGGAACAAAAAGCAATGCTTCAAGCGATGCTATTTCTATCAAGGATGTCCTGATAAAAGCTGCGATAAGAGATGGGCGCCTATTTGTAGAACCATTTAATCTAAACGTAAAGGGACAAAAGGCCACACTGGGAGGGTCCAATACCCTGGATGGAAAGCTAGACTACTCTATGTTGATCAAAGAAATCCCTACAGGTGCGGTGGGTACCGCATTGAATAGTGCAATAAGCTCCTTTACCGGTGGAAAGAGCTTGGTTTCGGATAAAATAGATGTTGACCTGGGCATTGGTGGCACTTACAATGATATTCAAGTGAAGCTACTCAGCACCAGTGCTTCTGGAAATGCGAGTGAGGCTGCTGCCGCTTTTAAACAGCAAATCACCACTAAGGTTGACGAACAAAAAGCAAAAGTGGATGCGGAAATCGAGAAAAGAAAAGAAGCGCAAAAACAAAAAATCATAGCAGAAGCAAAGGAAAAAGCAGCGCAAATCAGAAAGGCAGGTGCCTCCACTGCAGAAAGCGTAAGGAAGGAAGGATACGCAGCAGCCGACAAATTGATTGCTGATGCTGGATCCAATCCACTGAAGAAAAAAGTTGCGCAGGAAGCAGCCAAGAAACTGAGGGCTGAAGCAGACAAGAAGGCCGATGGTATTTTGGCAGAGTCCAACAAAAAAGCCGATCAACTAGTAGCGGAAGCACAAGAAAATGCAGATAAGATCTGATATAGTTGAAAATACTTCTGCGGATGATCGATAGCCAAGCAAAGCACTGATTATTACAATGCATAGATAAAACAGTCAGCTTCCTCAAAGCGATCAATTTCGCTAACATTGCGGCTTGTTGACTTAGCACGCAAAATCAATTCTTATTAATTCAAAAAATGAATACTTACTTTCTACAAATGGGCAGCGACTTCACATCTTTCATCCCCATACTCGCGATGGTGGCAATCTTTTACTTTTTCTTTATCAGACCTCAACAGCGTAAACAGAAAGAGACCAAAAAATACCTCGAAGAAATCAAGAAAAGTGACATGGTGGTTACCGTGGGAGGCATCCATGGAAAGGTGATGGAGGTATCTGATACTACAGTACTAATTGACGTAGACAGAGGCACCAAGCTTTTGGTAGAAAAATCATCTATTTCATTGGAGTCAAGCAAGAAACTTAGAGACAAATCAGAAAAGGATAAAAAGAAATGATAGATGGTTGATCCGAAAACCTCCACAAGCTGGAAAGCCATTATACTTTGCTTCATTGGAGCTACTACCTTTTGGTTTTTCAGTGCTTTGGGAAAGGAGTACAGCTATCGGATCAAGTACCCTATTGAGTTCATTTTTGATGCTGATAGCCTGGTGGCCGTGCAGCCTCTCCCCGACTTTGTTGAAGTTGATGTTTCAGGAGGTGGTTGGGATCTGTTTAAAGAATCGTTTTGGTTTGGTGCTCGGCCTGTGAAATTCGAGTTAGAAAATCCTGCAGCCATACGATTTTTAACTCGCCCAACGATCTTGCCCATCCTCACGGAGGAACTAAGCCAGTATGAGGTAAATTTCCTATTTACTGACACCCTATATATTAATATAGACCGCAAGACCTCACAATGGATGAAGCTAGAGTTTGATTCTAGTAGGGTCTCGCTGGAGGAGGGCTATCGATTTACCTCTCCAATCACAATATCACCTGATACTGTGAAAATTCATGCTCCCACCAGCTATTTTGACAGCCTGAACGGCATTTTAAAGTTCTGGCCTGAAGAAAGTGGTATCGATGAAGACTTCTCAGCGCAGGTCCCGATACTTCTTCCAGATGGGTTTGGCATTTCATCTGATCCACAGGATGTGAGTGTATCTTTTAAGGTAGATCGTTTTACAAATGTATCGCTGATATCAACGGTAGAAATGATCAACTTCCCAGCTGATTCTTCGGTGTTTGTTGATAACCCGGAGATCGATGTTAAGTTCTTGTCGCTCTCTGCGGATGCAGATAATTATACTGCAGGTAATTTCAGTGTAATTGTCGATTTCGATATGATAAATCAAGGCGACTCGACTGTGCCCGCCATCGTAATCGTAGAACCTCAGGAGGTGAGCGATGTGCGAGTAGAGCCAGACACGCTAAAGGTCAAATATGAAAAGAAATAGGCCTTTTCTGGTAGGGGTCACTGGCGGGATAGGCTCCGGAAAAAGCACGGTATGCAAAATATTTGAGGTACTTGGTCACCTCGTTTACTATGCAGATGATCGGGCAAAATGGCTGATGAACCATCAAAAAGAGCTTCGTGAAAAAATTATTAGCCTCTTTGGACCAAAATCCTATGAAGAGAATCATCTAAATAGATCTTGGATAGGGCAGCTTGTATTCCAAGACCCTGATTTACTGCGCTCTTTGAATGAGCTGGTGCATCCGGCCGTGAGGCAAGACCTAGCAAACTGGCTAGAAGAAAACAAAGAGGAGAAGTTTTTATTCTACGAGGCAGCCTTGATTTTTGAAACCGGAAATTACAAAAAGATGGAGCGCACAATACTGGTTACTGCGCCAGAGCAAGTGCGTATCCAGCGTATACTACAAAGAGATCCAGGAAGGACAGTTGAGGGAGTAAAGAAGATCATGGCGCAGCAAATGCCAGATGAAGAAAAGAAGCGTTTGGCAGACCGTGTCATACAAAATGATGGAGACAGCTCTCTACTAGGTCAAACCATGTCTTTTTATCACTCGTTTTAATACAAAATCTTTCTACAACATTACAGTCCACATTCATCTCACTGTAGACATAATCATGATCACTATTTTTGTGATCTCTAGTACACTTTTAGAATTCCATTAAACAATGTCCATGAACAAACTAATCTCAGCAGTACTGCTATTTTTCATCCTGTCTGTCATCACCTCGTGCGATGACAAAAAAGACTACCTAGTGAAAATCAAGACTGCACACGGCGATATCACCGTGCTTCTGTACGATGAAACACCCTTACACAAAAAGAATTTCCTTGAGCTTGCCAAAAGTGGACGGTATGATAGTACTGTTTTTCATCGAATTAGCGAAAACTTCATGATTCAGGGTGGAGATATTGCTAAAAAGGAAGGGATTAGAGAAAAGGAGGAAGATCGCATACCTGCTGAAATTGTCGAAGGATTTTACCACACCAGGGGTGCCTTGGCTGCAGCCAGACAAGGTGATAATGTGAATCCGGAGAAAAAATCTTCCTCCACTCAGTTTTATATCGTGGACGGCCAGCCTTGGGAGCAACTTTCTATCGACATTCAGCAGCTCTATGGAAGAATGGTAGAGCTATTGCGAGACAGTACAAATAGAGAGCTCATTGAGGAATACCAACCCATCTATGCGCGCAGAGATCAAAAAGAGATCATGGACTTTCTCATTTCAAAGCAAGAAATGGTAGAAGAAAAATTTGACATTAGCTTGGCCAAGTCTCCAGCTACCGGAAATGACTCTCTGTATCAAAAAATGGGAGGCGGCTATCCCCCGCTAGATGGGGCTTATACAGTCTTCGGACAGGTGGTGGAAGGCTTAGATGTTGTAGACAGAATCGCCGAATTACCCACCAGTGTAAATCCACAAACCGGTGAGAAAAGCGTTCCCATTGAGCCGATTCCCCTCACCATGGAAGTAGTGGAAATGAAAAAGAAAGCAATCACTGAAACTTACGGTTACCAATATCCCGAGTGATGAAAAAAGTCCTTATCACTGGTGCCAATGGCTTGCTTGGACAAAAGCTGATCGGTTTATACAATGGGAACCCAAATGTGCAAACCATTGCCACAGGGATAGAAAGCAGCAGACTTGGAGACGGTGATTACCAGTATCATTCAATGGATATTACCTCCATTAAAGATGTAGAAAAAGTAGTTGCCGAGACCAAGCCAGAGGTGATTATAAATGCTGCTGCCATGACGCAAGTGGACCAGTGCGAAACAGAACGAGAGGCTTGCTGGCGCTTGAACGTTACTGCGGTAGATCATTTGATCAAAGCCTCGGAGAAGTACGGCTGTTTTTTGATACATCTCTCCACTGATTTTGTATTTGATGGGACCGCAGGACCTTACAAAGAACAGGATACGCCCAATCCTGTAAGCTATTATGGGGAAAGCAAACTCGCGTCTGAACAACTTTTACTTTCAAGTAAAATAAATTATTCAATTGCACGCACGCAGCTTGTATACGGTATCGTGCCTAATTTGAGTAGGTCTAATATAATTCTTTGGGTAAAAAAGAGTCTGGAGGAAGGTAAAAGTTTGAAGATCGTAAACGACCAGTGGCGAACTCCCACCTTGGCCGAAGACCTGGCAAAAGGATGTGCCTTGATAGCTGAACAAGAAGCAAAAGGTATTTTTCATATTTCAGGCGAAGATCTACTTACACCATACGATATGGCAATGGCAACCTGTGATTACTTTGATCTCGACAAAGGACTGATTGAAGAGGTGGATGGAAGCCTCTTTCAACAGACCGCCAAGAGGCCTCCACGAACAGGCTTTGTATTAGATAAAGCCAAGGAAGCTCTTGGCTACCAGCCGGTGAGCTTCAAAGAGGGCATAGCAGTGCTCGGCTCGCAGATAAGCCATGTATGATGTAGCATTACTCACCGACGATCGTTTTATTGTCCCTACGCAGGCATCAATCTACATTAGTAATGTCTGTACTGAGGATCAGCTACTGATGGAGGCCTTAGAAAGACAAGGCTTAAGTGTGATAAGAGTATCTTGGTCCGATGCTCGTTTCGATTGGGAGCAGGCCAGGTACGCGCTGTTTAGAAGTACTTGGGACTATGCGGAACGATTTACACAATTCAAAAATTGGCTTACGGAGCTATCCAGCCACACGGAAATGATCAACCCTTATCCATTGCTTCAATGGAATCTGGACAAACATTATCTCAACGACCTTCAAAATGCAGACCTGGATGTTGTGGAGACTCTATTTATTGAGGCCGGTAGTAGACAATCTCTGCAACAAATTCATCGGGAAAAAAATTGGACAAAAACAGTCTTAAAGCCAGCCATCTCAGCGGGAGCCAAAGACACCTTTAAACTCGATCACACCAATATTACAGAGCACGAGGCTAAGTTTCGAGAGTTAATCAAAGCTGAGTGCATGCTTCTTCAGCCCTTTCAGCAGAATATTGTAGAGCAAGGAGAAATTTCTATCGTAGTAATTGGTGAAAAAGCTACACATGCAGTACTTAAAGTGGCAAAATCAGGGGATTTTAGGGTTCAAGATGACTATGGAGGTACGGTCCACCAATACCATCCTAGCAAAGAAGAAGTGAACTTAGCCTTAGCTGCCGTACGAGCATGCCAACCTCGTCCCATCTATGCCAGAGTAGACATACTTAAAAATAATGATGATGAACCGGTGGTCTCCGAACTTGAGCTGATTGAGCCTGAACTATGGTTTCGAAGAAATCCTGCCGCCGCTGACTTATTAGCTTCAAAAATAAAGGGATACATTTCCTGACTGCTGTAAGATCAGAAAGACATGAGCTGTTTAGCGCGATTATCAGCTAAAAACGAGCTCCTTTTTTCCCAAATCGTCACTCTTTTTCTCAAAACGAGAAAAATGGAGGAGTATCGAAAATAGTAATTGCCTAAAATTCAATTAGTTACAACTTAGGCTTGCATGTGGCCTCTGTTGCTACTCAAAAGAATTGAATTTTAAATTGAATAATGATGAAGAATAAAACCAGAAACACAATTGCGGTGCTGCTTGGCTTAGGATTAGTATTAGGTTTAGGAGCGCTGATGTACAATCAACAACAAGAAAAGAAAGTGTTGAGTGAAAAAAAAACCGCTCTAGAACTGGCGCTTCAGGAAAAGGACTCAGCGTACAATGAAATCATTGAAGTCATGTATGCGGTAGAGACAAAAATCCAAGACATAAAGCAGCGCGAGAAATTAATTTCTGAAATCTCAGGCGGAGAAGTCTCAGCCAATGCAAAAGATGACTTGATAAAGGATATGGGTCAGATTGATCGACTAATCCTAGAGACCAACAAGTCCGTAGACAAACTGATGGTAAAGCTCAATAATGCTAACCTTAATCTTACCTCTTTCAAAAGCCGTATTGCAAAGCTGACTACCGATTTGGAAGAACGCAAAAAAAGCATTGCTGTGCTTCGCGAAGAATTAAAGGCTAAGGACGTACAGATTGCCGATATGACTGCTGATATTCAATCATTAGAATATACCGTAGATATCCAGGAGGCGACCATTACTTCTCAGGAGAATAAAATCGAATTGCAAAGCGATGAAATGAATAAAGCATATTTTGCTATTGGCACAGAAAAAGCCCTCGAGCAGAATGGAGTAGTTACCAAAGAAGGTGGAGTGCTGTGGTTTGGTAAGACAACTGAACTACAAGAAGATGCAGATCAGGACAAATTCAGTGAAATTGATATCAGAACTACCAATAGACTTTTGGTTGATTCCAAAGAAGTGGATCTTATTACTGAGCATCCGGCCAGCTCATATGACGTAATAAAAGATGGCGATAAAGTAAAATTTATCGAGATCAAAGACCCGGCTGAGTTCTGGAAGATTTCTAAATACTTAGTGGTCGCAGTAAAAAGCTAATTCATTGATGGTTTGTGATAAATCGCGCCGGCCTCTAGCCGGGGCGATTTTTTTATTCCCCTACCAAAAACTCAGGAACTGGTAAATCTCCTGACTTGGCGGCTATGTCACTTTCTTGCAGCGATTGTAAAACCTGCCTGATCTGTGTCAAGGATAAATTCTCTCCTTTTCCCCACTGCACTGCACCAAACCATGTAGAAGAAAGCGAAGGAGAAAGGCCATACCTATCAGCTATTATTTCCGATCCAAAAGGATCATTCTTGAAACTTGACGCCATTTGCAGCACCAGGTGAAAAAGACGATTTGTTTCCTCTTTGTGGTCCAGATAAAATTCTGGTGCTACAGCCACCACAAAACAAGGCCAGGGTGTGAAAATACTATCCACCCTTTTGATTTTGTGCGGCATACAGTAAGGTGCGGTGGTAAATCTTTCCCAAAAGAAGACATCAACCAAATTTTGGTCAAACGCATCCAAAGCACCTTTCAATGACCCAACTTCACGGAAATTAATTAACGCTGGATCTATTCCTTTTTCTTCTGCATGTACCAAGGCCATTAAATGTGACCCAGAGCCTTTTCGGCTAATCGCGTAAGTTAGTCGCTGCCCAGACTGAAGCAGATTTTCTTTCTCTTTAGGTATGTGTATCCCCCACTCTAGACTGCTGGAAACAAACACGCCTAAGATGCGTGCCCTTCCGCCCTTAAGAATATTCAGAAGCATTCCTTCGGTGAGCAGCACCGCCATATCTAAGCTCGACTGCTCGAGCATTCTTACCATTTCGCCAGTCCCACCATGACAGTCGGTCCAGTGAAAATCAAAGGCTTCTTTTTCTAGCTTTCCAGACTCCTTTAGCAGGTGCCACGGTAAATTAAAGTGCTCTGCTACACCTCCTACCTTTATGCTTGTCATTTAATAGTAAATGCTATTTCTAGTACTTTCTTCACCACGGGATGAATCATTTCTACACAGGCATCAATAAAGCTGATACTTACAGTATTCACATTCCAGTTTTCCATTGAAAAGCACGATTCTTTTGGTGTCCTTTAGCCCTACTTGCTTTAGGGCCTTTTTATTAGAGCTTATGACCCATGCATCAAAGCCTTTAAAATTCTGCTTGAATGCATCTCCCATTTCTGCATAAAACTTCAATATTTCCTCTCCGATCCTTTCTCCGTAGGGCGGATTGGTCACGATGGTGCCATTTTTATCAAGCGGCTTAAAGCCTCGAAAATCCATCGTCTTGATTTTCACTTCCCTACGCAATCCAATTTTTCCTAGCGACTTTCGGGCCAGTTGCGCAGCATTCTCATCTATATCTAATCCTATTAGCTCCATCCTCGGTTTCCTGATTTTTGCCTGCTCTTCAGAAGTTACCCTGTTAAAAAGTATAGGACTGTATTCCGGCCATGTACGAAACCCAAATGTCTTTCTTTTCAAATTAGGAGCCATACCCATTGCCATCATTGCCGCCTCGGTGATGATGGTACCACTACCGCACATGGGATCTACCAGCGGAGACTTCATGTCCCAGCCGGAAAGAAGTAGGAGGCCTGCTGCCAAAACTTCATTCATGGGTGCTCGGTGACCCTCTTCTCTGTAGCCACGCTGGTTCAGTGCAGTGCCTGAACTATCCATAGAGATGGTAAAAAATTCTTTGGCACAGTGGACATTTAATAGCACATCAGGATTATCAGCGTCAATAGAAGGTCTTCTTCGGTATTTGCTTCGAAATTGATCCACAATGGCATCCTTAGCTTTATAACCCACATACTTAGAATGACTGAAAACTTCGGAAAAAACGACGGTATCGATGGCAAAAGTTTGGTCTACATCCAAAAAGTGAGACCAATCAAAATCTTGCATCCGGTCGTAAAGCTGCTTTTCTGTGGAAGCATGGAAAGAATAAATGGGCACCATGATCTTCATGGCCGTGCGTAGGGAAAGATTGGCTCTGTATAGAAATTCAGGATTGCCCTCACATTTAACACCCCTGGTAATCTTTTCCACATTTGTTCCGCCCAGTGCTTTTACTTCGTGAGCTAGTATTTCCTCGAACCCAAAGAGCGTTTTGATTGTGATTTTCATCTGGGGCAAAGCTAAGGCGGATCCACTAAGAAAATTCTAATTGGGTATAGCATAGACACAAAAAAGCCTCGCCGGATATGGGCGAGGCTTTTAAGGCTCAGAATTAACTCTTAAGGAGAGATCAAGGAGCTATTTTAACCTCAATTTCTATTGCACGGTCACTACCTTGTGTCCCCGTAGTAGCTACCACTTTAATTAATCCAACTTTGTCCCCTCTTGATGACGCAAGAATGAAACCAAATATGTCACCTACATTCAGATCTGTAATCCTACTCTGAGTGCTCAAGTCCGCATCACCAGCATAAGCACTTTCAAGTTCAGCAAGCGTACTAACACCATCAAAATCTGGAGCAGTTAAGAAAGTCTTAAATCTGGTAGGATTTTGAGGGTCAAAGTTATCCAGATCGCCACCTGTCTGAGCCTCTATAGTAGCATCTGCCTCTGGATTATCCAATGCAGCTATAGTGTAATTCGCAGCAGAGGAATAGTAAAAAAGTAGGTCTATCTTCTCATCATTCATCAATGCATCTGCTGAGGTGTAGACTGAATCTTCTACAGCATTGTAAAAGCTACCCAAGGTGGCATTTTGAAATCCACCAATTAGAATCTGTGTGGAAGATTGCACTTCAGGCGACCTAGGATCAGCGATGGTGTATTCAAAGACGACTGTGTCTCTCTGATCTGAATCATCCACCAAAACAAATTGCGTAGATACTGCGGCCCCTGGAGTCGCTGAAGCTGTAAGCTGAAACAGTGAAGTTACTTCTGCGGTTGTTTCGCCGCTTTGTAGCCCAAGATCTGTTGCTGATAGTATCTGAGTACCAACCCTCAAATTGTCAATACCTCCTGCAGCATTGAGGTCAAGAGAATAGAATACAGAGTCGCCTTGTGGAACGCTTCCACCATCCAGTAGAATAGAAGTACTGCCTGAATCAGGGCCAGCCGAAGCAGAAACCAACAGTATTGGACTTGAAGGAAGCGTTGGTTCCTCATCTTCACCACAGCTGAAAACTAAAAGCGACGCAGCTGTGAGTAGCAATAAATTTTGTGTGAATTTTTTCATCTTGATTTTTCGAATTTGATTCAAATTTTATGTTCGTTATGAGACACAAAATTGTGGTGATTAGTTTGTTTGTTCAAAAAAAAGGTCTCAGTACACGCATTATTCATCGAATCACAATTTCAATTTTATTATGCATGCATAATAAATAATATATTTGCTATTATAAGTAGAAACCCGTTAAGAAGGTAATACGCAAGAGCTTACGGAAAACCTCTTGATCCAAAAAAAGACGCTAAGCGTCAAAAAAACAACATTAACCCACAATACAGTAAGTGAAATCATGATGAATTTTCATTTTTCGGAGGAGCAAATTTCGGTCAGAGATGCGGCGAGGGATTTTGCACATAAGGAATTACTCCCAGGTGTGATAGATAGAGATACCCATGAGCGTTTTCCCACAGAACAGATCAAGGCCTTGGGAGCATTGGGATTCATGGGAATGATGGTGGATCCGGAGTATGGAGGAAGTGGGATGGATACAGTCAGCTACGTTTTGGCAATGGAAGAACTGTCGAAGATTGATGCTTCAGCATCCGTATGCGTTTCGGTAAATAATTCACTTGTGTGCTGGGGTTTAGAAAAGTACGGAACGGAAGCGCAGAAAGAAAAATATCTACGTCCCTTAGCTACAGGAGAAAAGATTGGTGCATTTTGCCTCTCCGAGCCTGAAGCAGGTTCAGATGCTACTTCACAGCGTACTACTGCGGAAGACAAAGGTGATCATTACCTTTTAAATGGAACAAAAAATTGGATCACCAACGGCAATTCTGCTTCCATATATATAGTAATCGCCCAAACTGATCCAGAAAAAAAACACAAAGGAATAAATGCCATCATCGTAGAAAAAGATACCGAAGGTTTCATAGTTGGCAAGAAAGAAGAGAAGCTGGGAATAAGGGGTAGCGACACGCATTCTCTAATGTTTCAGGACGTACAAGTACCTAAGGAAAATCGCATCGGTGAGGATGGTCTTGGATTTACGTTTGCCATGCAGGTATTGAATGGAGGACGAATAGGAATTGCTGCGCAGGCACTCGGTCTTGCCTCCGGAGCGCTAGAATTTTCTTTAAAGTATGCCAAAGAAAGAAAGGCCTTCGGTACGGAAATTTCTAAGCACCAAGCGATTCAGTTCAAGCTTGCAGATATGGCTACTGATATAGAAGCTGCTAGGCTGATGTGTCTAAATGCTGCTCAAAAAAAGGACGCAGGCCAAGACTTCTCGAAAGAAAGCGCGATGGCAAAACTGTTCGCATCGGACATAGCGATGAAACATACAGTAGAGGCGGTGCAAATACACGGAGGATATGGATATGTGAAGGAGTACCACGTAGAGCGGCTGATGAGGGATGCCAAAATAACCCAGATCTACGAAGGAACCTCTGAAATACAGAAGATTGTAATATCGCGCGGATTATTGAAATAGTTCAATAATTTTTAAGCTGGTGCCAATATCCCTACTAGGATATATTTGGCATTATTATTAGATTAGTCCAATTGTTTTGACTTTTTTTACTATTCAGACCAGCTTGTCCATCCATGGAAGACTATAACAAGATCATTGAATCACTTCAGATCAGATTCATAAAGGCTAGGAATATTAATATTTTAAGGCCTGTCACGATCGAGAATAATTATGAAGTAGAGAATTACTTGCTTTTGATCACGGGTGGAGAAATTAGATTTGGCAAAGAAAAGGAGCCGGCCAAGCAGGGGGATGTGATTTTTGTTCCCGGAGGTAGGCCAATTTCAATTTCTTATGGATCTGGAACTCCCACAAGCTTATCAAAAGACGATTTTCTCACCAACAAAGACCAGTTCCTGCGCTCCTTTAGTGGAGAAAGCCATGTGACGGAGCATTACAGTTACGTGGCTTTTGACGCAAAAGCATTTGACTCAGTCAATTTTTTCTCTTCTCTTGACATTCCCCCTTTTAAAATCGAGGAAAATTACAAGCTGGCCGGTCTTATTAAGCAAATCAATGATGAAGCCAACGGAGAAATGCCGGGCCGGGACCGGATTGTAAAAGTCCTGACAGAGCATATGACGATTGAATTGATACGGTTCATTCTGAACAACAGCCTTTTTGTAGAGAAACTTGCCACCAACTCTACCTACTTCAAAGATTCTCGACTGATAGACATCTTTACTTTCATCAAGGAGAATTTATCAGACGATCTCTCAAACAAAATTTTAGCCAACGTTGCGAACGTTTCTGAAGACTATGTAGGTCAGTATTTTAAGATGCTCACAGGCATTAATCCCCAGGATTACATCGAATACCAGCGAATGGAGGCTGCGGTAAATCTGCTTCGCACTTCTAAAAAGAGTATTCGCGACATTGGGAAAGAAGTCGGATACAAAGACACCGCGTATTTCTGTAGAAGGTTCAAAATGATGTTTGGAATACCTGCGGGAAAAATGCGCAGGAGAGAGTCTTTAATGAACGTTTAGTCGAGATCATCTTTTACTGATATCTCCGAATTAACCTAAACTTTCTTTCCAATTTCTTTCTGAGCACCCTTACCCTCTTCTTCACCATCATCATCTATGCGCAAAAAATCGCGAAGGAATGAAATGAGGTAAGGAGTAATTTGCGCAATAAACCAAGTCTTTAGTTGGCTACTTCGCTGCTTACCAGACTTTTTTGCGGATCTCCCTTTTCTCTGTCCCTTTTTCTTGCTGGAAAAACCGCGATAAACCAAATAAGCGAGAAATGCGACTACACCACCAGTAAGTGCAAAGATACCGATTTTCTTAGCGCGCTGTTTCAGATCAGCTTCATTAGCTGCAAGCTCACTTCTTAGCTGTTCTTGGCGCTCAGTAAGTGCTCGAGTATACTCATCAGTCCTCTTCACCATCCTGCTCTTTAGCTATTGCAATAATTACATTTTCAAATAGTTTCTGAATGGTTCCCCTGCGGAAAAGTAGCAGAACCAGAAGTACAACCGCAAGGTAAAAGCCACATACGATAAAATACCCTAAGTAAGCACTATCCATAGACTCATTCAAAACGATGGCGATAGCAAAGCTGAGAAAGAAAAGTAGAAAGAAACCAAATAAGATAAGGATTGAAAGTGTAATGATACCCGCGAGGGTTTTTGAGGTATGAACGAGGATTTTGTATTTGAGGAACTCAAACTTGACCTCAATGTACTCCTGAATCTTATCTATCGTATCAGCAACCTTGCTGGACATGGCTCATCTCCTTTGTCGCAAAGCTAACCCGAATATTTTGGGAAGATTTTTACTACTTCTCGGTAGAGATCTCGTGCGCCTCTGCTTTTTTCTCAAATCCTTCTGATATGTAGATAAGCGTGAAAGGAAGCAAGAAAAACGTGATCACAATATAGGCAAGACCTATCAGGCGAATTCTTAAGGTATACTGACCCATTTTATCCGCGAGAAAAATCACAAGTCTGGAAAGAAATGGAATGGATAAAAATAGCAGCACGCCCAACAAATTGAAAAGTAAATGCACCAATGCTACCTCTATTGCAACTTTTGTCTGGAAGACTGCTGCCAGTAAGGCAGTGATCGTAGTTCCGATGTTGGCCCCCATTACAAACTGAAAAGCCCTTTTCAGCTTCACCTTCCCGGTAGCAACCAGAGGTACAATTAGTGATGTAGTCAAAGAGCTAGATTGCGCTACGGAGGTAATGAACAAGCCCCAACCAAACGACCTGATTGTACTGGAAAAAATGGCTGTCGTAAACTTTTTCTTCGTGCCGCCGATCAAAATATCATAAAGTAACCTCGAAATCAATTTAATACATGCGAATAGCAAGAGCCCTGCCAGGATCAGCGTACCTAGGGCACCCAGGTAAAACACAAGCCAAGATGCTATTTCTTCAAAATTTGGGAATACACTGATGTTTGGAGTCAGTAAAAAGTCACTTTGCGGAACCAACAAACTCGCAATGAACTTGCTGCCGTTTTCGAGCACGTGGTACCGCATTTCAATTGGAAAGAAAAAGACCACCAGCAAAATGTTAAATAAGTCGTGAATGGTGCCCGCAGCAACTGCCTTACGAAACTCATTTGCTTTAGTGATGTAGCCCATGGAAACAATGGTACTGGTCAGGGTGGTTCCGATATTGGCCCCCAGGATGATGGGAATTGCTCCCTGTAAGCTCAACGTACCTGAGGCGACCGCAGCGACAGTGATGGTGGTAGAGGTACTACTACTTTGAAAAAGTGCAGTAGCGAGCAAGCCAATGAATAAGCCAATAAAGGGATTGGCAGTAGTATTGATGACATAGTCAGCCAGCGAAAAACCAAATGAGTTAATAGCCTCCACCATCAGCATGATCGAAAAAAGAAAAAGCCATACTGCACCTGCAATAAAGACGACACTCAAGTAATTTGGACGCTTTACTTTAGAACTTGGTGATATTGATTCGTTACTTGCCAAAATTTTCAAAATCAGATCAACAAAAGTACGGGCAGTTACGAAAACAGCCTGTCAACTGCTGATCAAGTATTTGTTACACTCTCACCTTTGGGATTCAAGCACTTGATAACAATGCAGTAACATTGGTTTGAAAGGTAAGTGCTAATAGGAAGAGGTACAAAAAAGAGGAAAAGTGACTGGCCTGGGGTTCGAACCCAGGACCCACGCCTTAAAAGGGCGTTGCTCTACCAGCTGAGCTAGCCAGTCAATTACATTATGTGATAATACAGTTCGTGACAGTCTGTTGTGAAAGAGCCACAAACTATACCACGTTTAATTCGCAATTCTTAAATTGCGGACGCAAAAGTAGGCATTATAGCTAAGAATTGCATTAAATATGAAGATAAAGTCTTTCTTGTTTTCGATTGCCTTTTACGCCTATTTCACTCAAGTTGCTACAGGCCAGCAGGTGAAATTGAAACAAGCTGATTCACTATTTTCTTTGCAAAAGTATACTGAAGCTTACACTACATATAGATCCGTATTTGATACTGGTGAGGTTACTCCGGCAATGCTACTTAAAATGGCATTTATCAAGGATGCCAGTGAAGATTATGTCGAAGCACTTTTTCTTTTGGACAAATACTATCAATTGTCGGCAGATCGCCAAGCAGTTGGGAAAATCATGGAAATCGCGGAGGAGCAAGGTCTTTCCGGTTACAAATACAGCGATCAACAATATTTCTTGGCACTCTTGACAAAGTATAAAACCTCAATTGCATTCTCGCTGCTTTCCATTTCTGCTTTATTGATTTCATATACTTATATGAAAACAAGGAAAAGTGAAAAGAGCTATGTCGCTGGGGTGCTACAAGCCATGGTACTTGTGCTGCTTCTTGGTTTAGTAAACGTCCGGGACGTATCGAAAGGAATTATCACCAAGGATCGTACACTGCTCCGCACCGGCCCCTCATCTGGATCAGAATCCATCGCTACATTATCCAAAGGTCACAAAGTAATCGTCCTGGAAGAAACGGAGGTTTGGACGAAAATTCGCTGGGAGGGAGAGGATTTTTTTATCAATAAAGAACGAATCCTGATTATTTGAGGGGGTTTTCCGGCTCTTTCTTCATCCGCTCATAAATCTTTCTATCTACCCATCCGGGAACAATTTTATTGAAAAAGATTGCGAGCTTCCCATCACGGGTAAGCACCAGATCCCGCTTCTTTTTTAATGCGGCAACAAAAGTTCTATCTGCCACTTCCTCAGCACTCATCATCTTTTTTTCGTTCCGCGGGGACTCTCCCTGCACCTTGCCATCGGCAGTCAATGCCGTGTTGCGGATATTGGAACTGGTAAATCCTGGACATACCACCAGTACGTGTACCCCCCGGGTCATCAGCTCCATTCGCAGGGTCTCAAAAAACCCCTCTACGGCAAACTTACTTGCCGTGTAGGCCGATCTTGCCGGAGTAGATCTCTTGCCATTTATCGATGAGATTGCAATGATGATGCCCTTGGTCTGAAGTAGGAAAGGTATGGCATATTTGGTCGCGTAGATCGCACCGTAAAAGTTGATATCCATCAGCTTCTCAAAGACCTCCAATTTGGTCTCTTCAAAAAGTGCTCTCATGGAGATCCCAGCATTGCAGATCAGCACATCAATCCTCCCAAAGGCATCAATGGTTTGGTTGATCATTCGCTCATTGTCTTCCTTCTTTGCAGCATCCAGTTCCAAAGCCAAGTGAGGTGTATCTCCGAGCTGAGCCACCACTTCGTTCATTCTCTCCTCGTCTCTGCCTGTGAAGACTATTGCATAGCCAGCCCTGGCGTACTTAAGTACCAGCGCTTTTCCAATACCGGAAGATCCCCCTGTAATAATGGCAACTTTCCTCATGAAATGGTGCTATTCTTTATGATCTACTGTTAAAAACTCCCAAAACGCCAATCAAAATGCAACTTTAGGCACAATAACTGCATTAAGGAAAAAGTTCCTAAAATAAACCTAAATGAAAATCCTTGGATACCTCACCATCCTTTGCGGATTGACTGTCGCAAATGGTCAAAGTGGATTAAAAGGCGTCACCAAAAGTACCACCGGAGAGGTATTGCCGTTCTCAACCATCTATGTAAAAGGCACTACAAATGGCACCACCTCCAATGCAGAGGGGGAGTTCTTCCTGAAACTCCAGCCTGGTAGCTACATCATCGTCTCCCAACACGTAGGGTATACAGCCCAGGAAAAAAAAGTGGTAATCAATATTGGACAGGTAGCAAAAGTAGATTTTGCAATGCCGGAACAGGTGCTACAGCTACAGACAGTGACAGTCACTTCCGGGGGTGAAGATCCTGCTTACCGAGTAATACGGGAAGCCCAGAAAATGAGAAAATTTTATGAGGAGGAAGTAAACGCATACAAAACCAATGCCTACCTGAAAGGCCTTTTCCGAATTGACAAACGTCCTGAAAAAATATTGGGGCAAACCATCACCCTGGATACTGGAATTATCTATCTATCCGAGTCGGTATCTGAGTTCTCGTTTGAAAGACCAAACAAAGTCTCAGAGCGGATGATCAGTTCCAAAGTGAGTGGTAATGAGCAAGGTTTCAGTTTTAATCAAGCATCTGACTTTAATATAAATCCGTACAGTAAGACCATAGATCTGAGTCAGGAAAGGGAATACGTGTCGCCAATTTCTAATCAGGCCTTTTTGATGTATGACTTTACCTGGCTTGGATACTTCGAGGAGAATGGAAAACTCATCAATAAAATTCTGATAGTACCCAAGCGTGCAACAGACCCTGCCTTTGAAGGTCTTATATACATTGTAGAAAACGAATGGAGGCTCCATACCATAGACTTATTGGTGACCAAAGCAAGGGGTCTTGAATTTGTCGACTCTCTCCGCATAGAGCAGGTATATGCACCCGCAGAGCATGATATCTGGATGCCGATTTCGCAAAATTATTCCTTCAAGTTTGGCGCTTTTGGCATCAGAGGAAGTGGATACTACTTAGGCATTTACTCCAACTATGTGCTGGAACCCAACTATGAGGTCTACAAAAAATATGGTCGCTACAAAAGCAAGTTTGGCAAAAAAGAAGAGACAGACCTTTTTTCCAAATCCGACTTTTCTGCCGAAGTTTTAGTGGTGGAGGAGGGATCCAATGAGCGCGATACAACATACTGGAGCAATATTCGTCCAATTCCACTTACCTCCGTTGAGGTAGAAGACTACAGGATCAAAGACAGTATCACTGTGGTGAAAAAAAGCGTACCCTACAAAGACTCGGTAGATCGAAAAACGAACAAGCTCACGGTTGGTAGCGTCTTCCTAACTGGGTATACACATTCTAATAGCGTAGACGAAGTTTACTGGAATACCCCGGCAATCATCAATACCCTCCAATTCAATACCGTGGAAGGCTTTGTACCGGAGATCCGACCTACGTTCTTTAAACAGAAAGATGAGCGTACACAATATTGGATACGACCGTCACTGCGCTATGGCTTTTCAAATGAGCGCTTCAATGCGAAAGTGCAAGGAAGCTACAGACTGCTAGACCGGAAATTCACCAGATTCTATGCAGGTGGCGGAAGATACATATCACAGTTCAATGAAGATGGCATCATTACACCATTCATTAATTCTTATGTCACCCTCGTAAACGGAGAAAACTTCCTGAAGATATTTGAAAAGTCTTTTGCTTACGCAAGATTTCAGCAGGAAGTAAAAAATGGACTACTCTTCACGGGAGGTTTGGAATATGCCTCACGAAACCCTCTTTCTAACACTACAAGCTACACTTGGGCAAAAGATGAAAACGTGAATTTCACAGAAAACTTCCCCAGTAACGAAGAGCTGAATACCGGAGAAGTCACTACTCCCAATTCCCTGTCTTCCCATCAGGCACTGATCGCAGAAGCGCGCCTCAGAATTAGATTTAAGCAACGATATGCAACACGTCCGGATAGAAAATTTATCTACGCTTCAAAGTATCCCGAACTCACATTCATTTACAAAAAAGCTATTCCAGCGCTCGGCAGTGATCTAAACTATGACTTCATGGAGATGAGGGTTACAGATACGGCCCCTTTGGGCCTCATAGGGCAAAGTGAATGGGCAGTGGCTTTTGGTGGTTTTCTGAGAGACGAGTCCCTGACTTTTGTAGATTTCAGACATTTTGCCGGTAATCAGACCACCTATAGCCAGGTGGGGAAGAAATTTAAATTTGAGCTTCTCCCCTTCTACCAGTTTAGCACACAAGAAAGTTTTTTAGAAGCGCATTATGAGCACCATTTCAATGAATTCATCTTCAACAAAATCCCATTAATAAAGAAGCTCAACCTACAAGCAGTAGCAGCAGCTAACTACCTCACAACTCCCACCGTGGGTCACTATATAGAAGTGGGAGCAGGAATTGAGCATATTTTTAAATTCATGCGCCTAGATTACTACTGGGCATATAGAGACGGAGATTTTTTCGGCAGAGGCCTTAGAATTGGGGTCGGATTCTAATTGAGAAGGAGCCAGTTTCTACGGTATGTAGTAAGCTTTTAACGCAAAAAAGCAGATCCAGTGAGAAGGTCATAGTAGCCAGAGCAGTCTAAAACCCTCTGTAGAAGTTCCGTATTTGATCCACCGCTTGCGTGTAAATCGGTCCGCAAAACTGCTCAAAGAGGAATTGCGGAGCTGGGGAGGGAGGCGCTTTTAGCGTCGATAATTTGAGTTGCTCTTTCGATAAGGCGCGCTTGTCGCCCTGGTAGTTGGCCCACTCAGATACCCAATTAAACTCTCCTGGCATTTTTCGCTGGAAAAGTACCCGATTTGTTCTGGCATCATAGATCTTCATATCTAGCAGTCCGCGCGAGTCGATGTATTTGGCATAGGTGGTAAACTTGGCCTCTACGGTTCCATAAACATCATAGCTTTCATCATTCACGGTAGTGGTACCCACAATCACACTATCTCGCTGGATGGTTTCAGTAGCCTCTTTTTGGTAGACCTGTCCCACAACAAAATCATCAAACTGTAAAACCACAATCTGATCCGGTTCTTGTAAACTCAACCGACTGGCCTCCACAGGACTGTAAAATCTTACAAATTCATTGACACGCCTATCAAGCTCTTCTTGCAACCGGTTCTGGAAAAATTCATGACTGAGACCAAGTGTCCGAGAGTGCACCGGGATCTGATCCAGCAAGACATGAAGGGTCGCGTTGAATCTTGCCTCTTCGAGCTTTTGAGGCGTGTCTTTATAGTTCCGCTGAAGCGATTGTACTCGTTGGAAATGGTGAAATGCGGATTTAGCAGAAATACGATCCCCTTGGCTTAAGTCCTCTAAACCTGCCTGATAGCGCTCTTCGGCTGCAAGCTTCGCAGCATTGTTGTATTCACTGCGGTAATTCTTGACTTTGGGAAGAAGACTTAAACAAGCGGGACATCTGGTGATTTGGTCATAGAGGCCGTTAAGAGAAGCATAGGAGGTGGTGATATGATCCCATTTGAAATCCTCATTGGAGTTTTTCAGCTGCTTGATTCTTGTCATATGGACTTTGGATGCCAGCGGATATGCTTTCTTTAGCGTCTCTTTCGCCTTGCGATTACCTGGACTGTCTCTTAAACGGTTTACCGCTTTATTTACGGCTGCTTCGTAATTTCCTTGCTCGAATTGTTTCTTTCCGCTAGAGCAACCTAGCAATAGGAAAACACCAAAAATCATTGCTAGATTTTTCATTTTTAATTTCTTTAGGTAGTATCCTAAAACTGAAAAATTATTGATCATATTGAGCTGGAACATTGGTTTGCGTCTTTGCTTAGATTCAAAATTTAGTCCATTTCCCGCAATTCTTTATACTCATCGATGAAGCCACCCAAAAAGCTCCATAAGCCAGGCAACCCCTAGATGAATCAATATTCCGCCCCAAATGCTCTTACTGTTGTACGACAATATACCAAGTACATATCCACCAAAAACAGAACTGATGGTTTCTCCTAGGGGCTTACCAAAGTGAAGAAATGCATAGGTAGCTACCATAGGCAGTACCGCATAGCTTCCGAGTGTTCGTGTGAAAGAGAAAATCAAAAAACCGCGAAAAATCAACTCTACCGAGATAAAGTTGCTCCCGTAGCATAGCTCATAGATGAGAACCAGCCACCACTCCTCTATATCGGGGTTGGCTTTCATATACATATCTGCTCCCGATTTCAAATAGCGGGG
>JBCCLV010000022.1:0-41395 GCA_039026695.1 Bacteroidota bacterium | reverse complement strand
GTACGTTTTTAATTTCAAAAATACCCTGAGCGTCAGTAGTAGTGCCGTACCTGGTGCCTTCAAGACCAACGCTTGCAAATGCCAATGGTTCTTCGTTCGTAAATACCTGCCCAGAGACTGAGCCTGACTGCCCCTGTGCCTGGATGGTAAAGGCCAATAGACTTACAATAACGATATGTAGGTGTTTTTGCATGAGTTAGGAATTATATATTGTCGTCATCTTATGATTTATTTAGAATAACAAAATTAATAAGTTAGAATTATCTAACAAATTTCTTATATACAAAAACATATCTTTGTTCGAAAAGTATTATGTCATGGCTACACCTACTGAAGAGAATTATCTCAAGGCACTCTTTCATCTCTCTCAAAAGACTGGAGAAGTGAGTATCTCTGAACTAAGCAAAGCCCTGGAAGTAAGTAAACCCACCGCAAATAGCATGGTCAAGAATCTGAAAGCTCAAGGGTTTATCACTTATGAAAAGTACAAGCCATTGATGCTTACAAATGAGGGGAGAAAGATAGCCGCATTAATTCTTCGAAAGCATCGATTGACTGAAATGTACCTCGTGGAAAAGATGGGGTTCGGTTGGGAAGAAGTGCACGAGATAGCTGAGCAGGTGGAGCACGTCAAATCTCCGGCTTTTTTTGATCGTATGGACGAACTAATGGGTCATCCCACAGTAGATCCTCACGGATCGCCAATACCGGATAAGGAGGGAAAAATAGAAACCCAAACAAACAAGCGACTTAATGAGTGTAGTCCAGGTTCCAAGGTAGTTTTGACCGCATTGGGCGAGTCATCCAAAGAGTTTCTGGAATTTCTTGATAGTAGAGGACTCAGACTGGGCTCCAAATTGAAAGTAATGTCCACCTCAGCCTTTGACAATAGTGTCATGGTCGCCTTCGATGGCAAGAATGAGTCATTGAGTTACAAGGTAAGCGAACGATTGTTAGTCGATGAATTGGAATGAGTCGTTCAACCAGTGCCTAATTACTTCGCATGTTGAACTGTCGATGACATTTCCGTTCGTAGTGTATGCAAAAGCTCAGCGATATCTTGACATTGAAACATTTCATTGTCCATTTCCAGCTCCCACTGGCCATTTAAATAATGGATGCTGATTGGTAAATCAGTATCCTCCACCACCTCATAGCCATCCCGCTCCAAGGCTCGTCTTGCCCAAGTACTTTGGACACCATTTCCAGATAAAGAAACCTTTCCTTTGATGGGATGCACCACTTTAAATGAACCCGAAAGCTTATCAAAGGTGAACGCATCACTTTGAAATACCTGCTCGAAGGCTCCCGTCAATACCAAATCCTCTGGGGTCCCACTTTTCAATGTTTCTTCTCTATTCATCAACCAAATGGTATCTGCAGTTTGTAGCGCAAGATCTAGCTCATGCGTGGATAAAAAAATGGCCTTGTTGGTTTCTTTGGCCAGGCGTTTCAAAATATTCATGATCTCCACACGATTGGGCAAATCGAGATGAGCAGTTGGTTCATCCAACATAATTAACGGTGTATCTTGGGTAAGTGCCTTTGCAATAAGCACGCGCTGTTTCTCTCCGTCACTTAGCTCACTGAAGAACCGATCTTTGTATTCATTCAGGTGCACACTGTCGAGCGAACGATCAATGATTGCGTAATCATTCGCCTCCAGCTTCGCAAAATAGTTGGTGTAGGGATACCTTCCAATGGAGACAATATCCATCACCGTCATGGCTCCAACGTTCACTTTATCTGTCAGTACCAAACTCAAAAGCTTAGCATACTGATGAGGCTTGATGCTCTTTACATCTACCTCTGCAATAAATGTTTCTCCACTCAGTGGCTTTTGCAGGCCGGCAATGGTTCGCATAAGTGTAGACTTTCCACAACCATTAGGGCCAATCAGACACACGAGCTCTCCGTTGTGGATTTTTATATCCAGATCCTTTTCGAGTTCAAGTATGCCATGCTTCGTTTTGTAGCCAATGGTCAAACCCTTGGTATACAGGATCGGTTTGGTGAAATGAGCCGCTTCTCGAATTATCTTCACCACGTCTTCCATTAAAATGCACCTTTCATTTTTCTGTTCTTGATAATGATCGCCAGAATCACAGGAGCACCAAAAAGTGCCGTGACAGAGTTGAGTGGCAGTGTAGTCTGAGCACCCGGAACCTGTGAAACAATGTCACAGATGAGCATGATCAATACGCCACACATCATGGTGGCAGGAATCAGCACCTTATGATTGGAGGTTCGAAAAAGTAAACGTGCTAAATGCGGTACTGCCACACCAATGAACGCAATGGGTCCTGTAAATGCGGTGATCGTACCCGCCATGATACTGGTGGTCAGAATTAATTTCATTCGCGTTTGAGCCACATTGACACCCACACCGGTAGCATAATTCTCCCCTAGAAGCAAGGCATTCATCTGCTTAGAATACAGGAGGGAAGCTACCAGAGTCAATCCTATGATCGGTCCCATCACTTGTAGCTGAGACCAGGCCACACCAGATAGGCTTCCAAAAGTCCAGACCAAAAAGTTCTGTATTAATTCAGGATCACTGAAGTATTGCAAGATACTCACCACCGCTCCAGTAATGAATCCAAACATCAATCCCACAATGAGGATGGTTACACCATCGGATATTCTGGCCGAAGCAAATAGGACATTCAAGAGCACCAGGAATGAACCACTTATCGCGAAAAGCACCAACCCCCAGCTACCCAGTGCTTCTTGAAAGTTGGTAGTCACTCCAAATAGTGCGGTAGAAGAAAGCACAAAAACCGCGACTCCCAAACTTGCACCATGACTGATGCCCAACACCGACGGACCCGCCAGTGGATTTTTGAAAAGAGTTTGCATTTGCAGTCCTGCTACTGAGATACCTGCTCCAGTTAGAATGGCTGTGATCGCTTTAGGAAGTCTAAAGTTGAAGAATATGTACTCCCAGGATTTTTTGGCAGGATTCCCTGCGATGATATTGATCAACTCCCCTGTAGAAATCTTGACACTCCCCAGGCTTAAATCCAATAGGAATAAACCAACAATAAGGCTAGTTCCGGTCACGACAACCAGCCAGGGTTTCAATATGTAACTGTTTGTAGCAGCCAACCCTTATTACTTATCTTAGCTTTTTATAATAGTAAAGCTCATGATTTGGGAGAAGATCCGAATGGAAGATACGGATCACATCTTTGAGAATAAGATCCGGCCGGGTCATTCCACTTTCCCAATAATCATTACCTCCATTATCACTCAGCCTATTATTAAATGTATAGACATTACCTTCTTTGAAAGCTTTGAAAAGGGAGTAACGTTCGTCCATCATCTCCAATTCTTTTAAAGATTCAGCACGCGGACCTATCCAATAGTCTGCATCTATCATCTCGTCCAATACTACTTCAAAACTCAATGGAAGGCTTCCTGTTGCCTTTTCATTCTTGTAATGATAGTCTCCACCAGCATCTTGAATCAGTTTGGTTAAATAACTATCTGCACTCGGCATGTACCAGGTGCCCTTGAAGTTATTTCCTGTCATGATGGTTGGACGGTCATCGATGTTCTCAGTCAATGAAAGCGCACTCAAATATTCTTTTACGACGTTCCTGAAGATGGAGTCAGCTTTTTTATCCTGATTAAAAAATGCCCCTACAAACTTGATCCACTCTGCCCTCGCTAGCATACTGGTTTCCATCCACTCCACGTTGTAAGAAATGGGAATACCTGCTTCCGTAAGCCGTGCGTCTTCGTTTCGCACATTGTCAACACCGGTTTTCATCACCAGATCAGGGGAAAGGTCTAGCAGAATTTCCAGGTTACTGTCCTTCAAGGAGCCCACTTGAGATACCTTTCCAGCGTTTACCTTATCGTATAAATAGGCATTAAAAATATAGCGATCATCCGCCACTCCGGTGATTTTATCCAACTCATCGAGTAAGCTGATGAACCCAATATGCGGGCTGGAGGTAGCAACTACTTCATCTATGGGTACTGGGATCTTGTACTCGGCCCACTCCATAGCAGGTTCTTCGGTTCCCTTGAGGTACAAAACATATGAAACCAAGGTATCCCCATCTTCCCAGGGGTTTTTTACAATGATCGACCTGAATTGATCGGAAGCCTTGATTGTAAAATGCTGTGCATACTTTACTTCTGGCACAAAAGAAGAAACCTCCACTTCATTGGTATCTGCAGCACTTTCCGAAGATTGCTCTTGCGTAGACTGACAAGAAAAAAATAAAACTGCAATAAAAAGTAGATTGCTAAGCGTTTGCTTCAGGTTCATATGAAGGTTATTTGTGGGTAAAAGTAGAATGCTCCTTTCACTTGATTTAGACCTCACCTGATCTTTTCAAAACTACCTCTTCCCCTCGGTTAAATTCCTTCAAAGGATTCTGAGAATAAGTCTACATTTGTCTCCAATTCGGTTGCTCTGCTTTAATCGTTGAGGCATGGCATTAATAGGGAATCTTGTGAAAATCAAGAGCTGTCCCCGCAACTGTAAGTTCTAGTACGCTTGGGTCAAATCGTATTCCACTGTCAAGACAGTAAACGTCTCGATGGGAAGGAAGCTCAAGTTGAACAAGTCAGGAGACCTGCCGGAGTAAATTATTTCACACTCACTTCGGGTGAAAGTCGGGTTGAAGGCAAGAACTAGCTCGTAAACCCAAGAGCACACGCAATTAACAAAATGAAAAAATTTTATCTAGTGGCAGCATTAGTCTGCTTAGGTCTTGGCCTAAAGGCGCAAGATTCGCTCAAAATCGTCCAATTAGAGGATATAGTTGTGACCGGAAACAAAGTTGAAACCTCAATTGAAAAATCAGGAAAAACGATCTTCAAACTGGATAGAAAGCAAATTGAGGCGAACCGTGGGAAAGATGTAACCGACTTACTCAATGAAATTCCAGGTGTACAAATTGATGGGAATTTTGCAACCCCGGGAACTGATATCAAATACCGTATAAGAGGTGCCGAAAGCGAGCAAACGCTGATTCTTATTGATGGAATACCTTACACTGATCCCACAGGCCGCCAACAAACGTTTGATTTGCGGCTACTTGACCTTGACCAGGTGGAGTCCATTGAAGTACTGAAAGGAGGAGCTAGTGCACTTTATGGAACAGGAGCAGCTGCTGGAGTTATCAGTATCACCATGAAGGAGGAAAGCAAAAAGACATTTGGAGGGAGCATAAATCAAGAGTATGGCAGTTTTGAAACCTCTACTTCAAATGCCAATGTATCCGGCACTGTGAATAAATTCAACTATATGATCAGTGCGTCTGTGCGAACATCTGATGGGTTTTCGGCAGCCTTGGACACCATAGGGAATCAAGGCTTTGATAATGACGCTTTCGAAAGCCAGAACTTCTTGGGACGATTCGGCTATCAAGCTACAGACCAGTTTTCTATCGATTTAATGGCCAGCTATGATGATGTTACAAATGATTTCGATGCTGACAGTTTTGAAGATGATGATTCTGAACTGAACCAAAATCAGTTAAGACTAGCGATATCTCCCCGCTACACATGGACAGGAGGAAGCATCAAAGGAAACCTGTCTTATCACACCAATGAGCGCGTTTTTAATCAACCCAACAGCAGTGATCCCAATGTTCGTGATATAAGGGAGTCTAATGGCAACACATTTCAGGCTGATGTTATTTTAGACCAAAACCTGACAAATGAGATAAAGTTAGTGAGTGGGGTAAACCTGCAAAGGCCCGTTTGGGATCAAAAGGATACGCAAGGAGGTACGCTAACGGAAAGCTTTACAATGATTGATCCTTACGCTTCATTGATTTATGATCTTCAAAACCTAAACATCCAATTGGGTGGTAGATTAAATAATCACAGCGATTATGGGGCCAATTTCGCCTGGAATGTCAATCCTAGTTATCGAATAAGTCTAGGATTGAACCAAATAAAAGTATTAGGATCCTATGCTACCGCATTCCGTGCCCCTTCGCTCTTTGAACTCTATTCAGAAGGTGGCTTCTTTTCAGGAAACCCTGACTTGGAGCCTCAAGAATCAGAGACCGCTGAGGGAGGTTTTGAATGGATCTCTGACAAAAAACTACAATTGGGAGCGGTATATTTTTATAGAAAAGATGAAAACCTCATAGAATTTAGCTTCGCTGACGCTACCTATTCGAACATAGCTGGTGAAACGGAAGTGGATGGCCTAGAGCTCAATGCTAGCTATACTTTTATACCGCAACTGACGTTAGCAGGCCACTATACCTACACCCGATCACTTACTGATGAAGTCCTCCTAGAAGGAGTGCCAGAAAATAAATTTGGATTTACTCTTTCTGCGTTTCCCATCGAAAACCTCTTGTTGAAAGTAACCCATTTACATGTCGGTGAGGTTCCAGAAGATAGTGAGGTCACCATAGAAGCTTTCGATTTGTTTGATGGGTTTGCTTCTTACCGCTTTGACAATGGCTTGTCTATTTCAGCGAGCGTTAATAACATCTTCGACGAAGAGTATGTAGATCGTTTCGGATGGGCTACCGCAGAAAGAAACTATAACATTGGAATTAGGTATAGCTTTTAGATCAAGCTTGTTTTCAAAGATTAAAGCTGGATAACATCAAAACGCTTAATGAAATAATCCTTCCGACTCCACTTCAAAAAATCTGCAAGTACAAAGGCTTTCGTTTAGTCCTGAAAGCCCAAGACTTGCTTTAGTAAAGAAAAAGTTCTAGCCGATTTTTCATCTCAATCTTCTTGGCTGAAGTACTTCCTTGCGAAAGCAAAGTTCTTAGTGGACTCTAAAACACTTTCTACATCATTGGCAAGTAGCCAAAAGAAATCTAAACCGCTTTTTTGCTCAACGAAATCCACAGTCTCATGGTGCGCTAAAACTTTATCATTCCTGGGTGTATCTTGATCAAAAAAGAATGCTGCTACTTCAATATCTCCGTTAGCCTCCGTGCAAACTATTTTCCAATAACCGCTAGGAATCCTGTGATTTTCATCGGCCTCTGGTAATGTTCTCATAGTACGTTCATACACAGGTCCAGTCATTACATACACCTCTCCAACATCTCGGACTATATCCCTCACCCTTCCCTCTAAGTCTTTCCAAACTCCACTATTAAGCTCAGACTTCTGAGGAGTGATATTGCTCAGGTAATTTGTTTGTGATGCATGTCGCGAACCTTTAAAAGAAGCCAAAGGAGCTTGATGGCCTCTATCAGTTTCTAATTGATCATTTGCATCACCATAATCATCTTGTCTTCCCGATTTAGGCTCTAATGTCTCACTTTCGTCTAGCCAGGGATCCGCCTTCCATTTTCTATCCACCACTAAATCACCGTCTACCTCGTGCATTGATAAGCGGTAGGCTACCCAATCTGCAAACTTCGTCTCGTCATTATTAGACAATGCATAAATATCCCGAATGATCAAATCGTTGGTAGCCGGTGTTCCAAAAGGGTATCCGTAAAAGAAATGTTCACAATGAATCTCAGGTCTGATGTTCTGTCCAAACGAGTGCTGAGATAGGAATATTAATGATGTAATAAAGATATTTAGTGATTTCATCCCTTATAAATTTTAGGCTTTTGATAGTTCTTTCTTCTCAAGATTTTTGGCGTTCAGGTTCAAATGATATGGACGTTTGAAAGCTATCTGGTTCGTACTGAAATGTTCTGTCAGTTTCCGAATCACCTCTTTGGAAAGTCCTTTCATGCAGTTGAGGATGTCGGAAACTGGGTGAAAATACGAGTTCATTTCCAATTTTGCTAAACCTAATTGGTTATCGAGCTTCAATATGGAATGCTTTCAGAAGGTCAATCAACAGTATCTGATAAATTAACTTCTTCGTATTTAAAATCCGGTGAGTCCTCAAAAAACTGCTTTAGCGTCCATGCATGTGAAGCCCCGTAGATAATCAAAACTCGTTCTTGAACGGTAAAATCTACTAAATCCAGTACATTGGAAAAGATGCGTAAATTTCGTCTGTACTAGCGGGCCACTGCCTCAGCCCCTATGTAATTATCTCCAGCACCAGAAAGCACTGTTTCGTTCAAGTAGGTTTGATGATTATAGCGTTGTGCCTCAGATGTATTTAAGAGCTCAAGGTATTGCAGGATGGTCAACACCGACTTCAGCGAGTCTTCCATTCGATATACCCTGTCATAGTCATAGCGATTAGACTTTTCGAACTGACCTCTTTCTTTCAGGTAAGCATTCTCGTCAAAGTTTTCCCAGTCCGGATCAGCGCCAAACCAGTAAGCATGCGCATCGGAAGCATAAATTTTTGGATGCGAGAGCCTTTTAGCTAGAGGGAAAGCAATTTGGTATATTTCTGAGGAATGATCGAATGAGTCCTTACCGGCTAAATAGCTGGCGTACTGAACATTGAGTAGGCTATCGCTCTCAATCCTATTAACTTCTACCATTATTTTAGTCGGATTAAACTTTTCCAGACAGTCGAGGAGTTCTTTCAATTCTTTTTGTTTTTTCTCTGAATTGATATCTACACTGAATTGCTCTCTGTAATCATGTTGCTCCGAATATGAAAAATGAAAAGTTTGTACTGTAAAAAACGATTGTTCTACTGCGGTTCTTTTCTACTTTTTCTTAATAGGAGGAAAATACTATAGCATTGAAGCGCCAGTCCTACCGAACCTCCGTAAGTCTGCACCGGACCAAAGAAAAGTTTTCCAGAGACAATTACTACCACCAGTAAAACTACCATAGCAAAAGCCCCTACTAGCTGATACTTTAATCCTTGTGCTTGCATGGTAATGATTCTTAGAACGCCAATAATCACGAAGCAAATACCCATCATAAAACTAAAGCCTTGCCAGAGGCGCCACATATCTGCCTCTTCACCCAAAAGTTGCACATCCTTTATTTCGACTAGTGCAGATTTTACGTTGGAGCTGTTCAACTCTCGAAAGTGAACTTCCGTATGCAAAAGACCAATAGCAATAAAGAGAGATGCAACAATGGTAGATAAGATATTTGCAACCTTCTTTTTCATACTTTTTGAACTTTTCGGATCATTCGATTTAATAGAACAGGTGCAATAAACCGGTGAAAAGGCTTTATTAGAAAAAAGTAAATTTTGCCAAGGTTATTGTGGATCAGAACTTCTGTCCTGATGTAGATTCTATTTAAGTCCTTCATTTCTTTAAAGCCAATAATCACCCTAAAGTCAAGGTGTTTATCTTCTTGTCCTAAAGTGATTTGTATTGCATTGTTCTCCCAAACTTCAAAAATCCCCAACCTATCTCCTTTATGGAATTTGCACTCCTCCAAAAACTGCTTACGGTCAGCAGGTGAAGGAGCGTTGCTAGTTTTGAGTCCTGCAACCGCAGCAATCTGATCTCTTAGTCGCATCAATGAAACAAGCCAGCAAGGTGCGGCGGAAAAGAACGCTCTGGCATAAGATTCTATTGGAGCGTTCTTTATATCGCTAAGGTCCCGACCGTAAGTATCCTGGTAGCTAGTCAATACCCAAATTGCCTCAAGTGATGGTCCACGTGTTTGGTGGCCCAGATTCCGACTTCCTCTTTGCTCATTTTTCTGAAAAATGGATGCACAAATCCCTCAAAATAATCCTCGGCTAGGTCAGGATATTTTTCCAGAAGTCTGATCCATTCGCTCTTAAGTGAATCCATACTCGCTTTGATCTCCTCCGTCATTTTCAAATCGGGATGTGTAGGACTATTCTTGCCAAAAGGCTGATCATTTTTAATGTCAGATCTGAGTGCTATCCGGCCAAATAGCTTACCAATAAACACGTCCTTAAACTGCCGCTCACGCAAAAAGAGCTTTTCGTTTTCGATGCAGTGTTTCAACATCTGCTTTACATTCATTTTACCCCATTTTGCAGATGCGGAGGTTTCCAGATTTCCTAGTCGGCTTTTGAAAATTTCAACTTGTTCTTGATCAAAGACAGTCTTCATACCTTCATATTTTGCTTTCTGCATAGGCCTTAAGTCGATCCAGGCCCAGTTCATTGGTTTGCTGTATTTCTTCTAGTACGCCAAACACATTTAGCATGATCTTGTCCAAAACGGAAGATGGCATGCTGAAGGTTTGTTGCACGATTGTCTTACCTGCTTCTTGAGACAGGTCGTACTGGAAAGTAGGATTACTCTCGAAGGGAACTGTGATCGTGCACTCCATGACCAAACGACTTGGTTTTTCCATTATTACTAATTCCTGGAAGCCTTCACTTTCTTCGTCTACACCTTTCCAAATGAACTTTGATCCTACTTTGCCATCCTCTCCAGCAACACGATTCTCTTGATTTGGGTCGGCAACCAGGAACGGGGACCAAGCCGGAAACTGCTCGTAACTGGCCAGTATAGTAAATATCTTTTCTTGCGGTGCAGAAATACTTTGCGAGCTTTTCAGTACTACAGGACTTTGAATGAAGTTCAAGATCACTCCTAAAACCACAAGTGAGAGAAGGACCAATCCCAGCTTTTTTAAAACTTTCATAATTAGTTCAATTAATTAAGTCAATACAATCACCATTCTCTTTTCCAAACAGTATCTCCTGAATTCCAAAAAATACCTCCATGGTCGTAATGAAATCCGCTCATGCAAATCATGCAAAATTCTGTAAAAGACTATTTTGAAGCTGTGAAACATGATTTATAAAATTATTTTCAATGCCAATAATCCATTCCGATCTGTATAAATGGGCGCTTTTAAGAATGAAATTGAGGCTCATTGGAACCAATGGGACTATTTTATCCGATAGATTCCCATCTTGTTCAATCATCGGAAAGACCACTCTCCACAAACTTATCTCTCGGTCTTTTTCGGATTACTCAAGTAGTCTTTTGGAGAGCGTCCCTTTTCTTTCTTGAAAGCTCGGTAGAAGCTGCTTTTTGACTTAAATCCGCTTTCCAAAGCAATACCAACAGTTGAGTAGTTTTTAAATGCTTCACTTTTTTGCCTCTCCAGAAATTCTGTGATTCTTTCGTGGTTTAGATAATCATAAAATGTAGTTTCTAAATTGTGATTAAGGTAGTAGGACAAATTTTTGTCTGATGTATCTAATAGGGTGGCTAGCTCAGCTAGGGAAAGATCGGGATTCAAGAAAGGTTTTTGTTCTTTCATTACTCGCGTAAGGGATGCAGCAATGGCACTGGCTTGTTCTGCATTGATTCTACTTAGTGTAGCACCAAGCTGGACAATCTTTCTCTTTCTGTAATGCTGTCTAAACCAAAGGGAAGTGAGTACTAAAATCAAAACCAAGAAGAATAACACCACCCATTCCCAAGCAATGTAGACAGTTTCAATATCAGGATTCTTTAACTGCACAAATAAGCCCTTTGATGCATTTCCAAAAAATCTGGTCAAAACAGAAGGTGATTGGTGCTTTATGTACGTAGTAAATTCATGTTCTTGTGGTGAAATCACGCTACCCTTAAATATACTTTGACTGTTGACAATGTAAACTTCTTCGGTGCCTTTCTGAACATCTTTTTTATGCAAGCATAAGACGCAGATCAAAGCAATTACTGTAACATTCATCAAGTTCATTTTTGTCGCTATCATTAGCAAAATATCGCCTGAGTTAAGTGAGGTGCATGTTTGCAACAACACATCCGGCGGACTGGAACAAGTTCATCTACCATTTCAGTCCACCAGAGAGCGTGCTGTCATTTACCGGCTGGATGCACCAGACCCATCCACTATTAATTCAGCAAGTACCTCATTCTGACCTTCAACTGTCTCCTTCAAGAGATCCAGCCCTCTTTGATTCATCTTTTCCATGTCCTTTTTTGCGCCAAAAATCCACATAAAAAACGCATCTACTGTCCCAGAATGTAGGGTAAAGTCTTGGGTTACTTTTACTTGAGAACCCATCTGCTGGAAATGGTACTCAAAAATGGGCCTTGCTTTAAAAGGCTTTTGAATATCACACTGCATTTTTACATATTCGAAAGAGTCGAAGGCCACAATTTCCTGGAAACCTACATCTTTTCCTTTGTTGCCTACCCAGTGATATTGGGCACCTACTTTACCATCCTCTCCCACAACTTTCACCTGCTGATCTGGATCCGCTTCCATGAAAGGTGACCAGTTGGGAAAGTTGGACAAATAGATGACTTGCTCATACACATCGGTGAGGCTACCTGCTATTAAGACCTCTTTTTGGATGTGGATATTCCTGAGTTTTTGCGCATTTGAAAATCCAATGCTGAGTAAAAAAATTGTGAATATGGTCGCTATTAAGAGTATCATTTTAGTATTCATTTTTAGAGAATGTTATAGTGTGTTTGTTGAGCAAAATTGAATCTTAGTTTTCCATAGGTATGGTACTTCTCACCTCCACAGTTCCTCCCATTTCCAAGATTGGGCAGCCTTTTGCGAGATCAGTTGCTTCTTCCAAAGAATTTGCTTTTACTACCAAATTCCCGCTGAGCATCTGCTTATCAGCAATGTGAACCCCTTTAGTAACAGATAAGTCAGCAGAGATCTGTGTGCCTTCAAAGCCCAACTGATGTGTGCTGACGAGCTTTTCAGAAATAGCTATGTTGCCAATAAAGCTACCCCATGCTTCCGCCATGGATGCCTTTTCTTCTTCTGTAGGTTGATAATTGAAATCAGCTTCATACCTGAAAATCATCATAAAGATTTGTTTCTTTTTCATTGTACTGTGTTTTAATGTTTAACAATGACCCAAAAGTATGAGGGGCCAAAAAGGAAAATCTTTGCATATGACAAGAAAGCAGGAACTAGCGAAATTTTTCCACCAGGAGCTTTCTGTAGATCGTAATGTGAAGAAAGATAATCGTAGCTGGGGCAAATGCCGGAATAAAACAAAATGGAAATACTGTCAAGACTTCAACGCCCGGTGCTCCAGTCTCCATGCTTATTTTAGTTAGCAGGACTGCCGTAGTAGAAGTGATCAAAATGTCTAAAAATCCGAAAGAATTCCACACCAAGGCCCACGAATGAGCCTTAGTTCGACCTTCTTTAATCAGCTTTGCGATCCAAATACTCGTAATGGCGGTGATGATATCTCCTAAACCAGCAATCAACGCAAAAACCCGGGGCAAGAGACCTAGAAGCAACAGTACAAGAAAAAAACTCCCAATCAGCCGAAAACGATGTAGCAAAATAAACTCTTCCACGGGGATAGACTTCAAGAGCATTTTATACCACTTTATATTAAACACAATACCTAAGTAAAAAAGCAAAAGAGGGATAGTGGTCAGCTGTACTATTTTAGGCGGAAGAGTATTCTCACTAAAAGTTCCTTTGATTGAAGCATATCCGACAACAATGAGGTACAGCAGATAGAACACGATAATCACCCAAAAAGTCATGATCGATTGATTTAATGAGACGTACTTTCTTACCAAAGACGCAATCATGTAAACCGGAAAACAGATAGCAATCAGGAATGCAGCTGATAGTAGAATTGGAATTTCAGTATTATGCATTACTTCTCTTTTGCGATTTCATTCCTGATCCGACTCAAGGACGTGTCTGTTATTCCCAAATAGGTTGCAAGATGCTTCAGGGGCACATTCTGAACAAGTTCCGGTTTTTCATCCAATAAGGTTAGATAGCGATCTTTAGCATGATCGGCGACGACAGAAATAGAATGATTCTTAAGTTCGAAGTAGTTCTGCACAAGACGGGTGCGGCCTACTTCTCTAAATGCCTCAATATGAAAAAGCTTCATAAAATCTGAAAACTTAATTTTCCAGCATCTTCCCTTGGTCAGCGCTTGTATAGGCTCTCGGGAGGGCTTTTTTAAAAAGTAGGAATGCCAATCGATCACTATGTCTTTTGGAATAAAGAATTTTGATGTGATATCATTCCCATCCAGGTCGATAGTGTAAGACCTCAAAAAGCCTTCCTCCAGGAAATAATAAAAGGAAGAAGTTCTCCCAATCTCAATGAGAAACTCGTTCTTTCTGAAAACTCTCTCAGAAAACTGATTAAAAATGAGCTCCAATTCTTCCTTTTTGAAGCGCTCAGGCTTGAAAATAGTGCTTAAGAAGTCTTGTTTACTCATTTCTAATTTCAACAATCGCAGCCCTAATTTATAGGCAAGTTTGCTAAAGGAGGTAAGTAGTTACACAATCCCGAAAAGAAAAGAATTTTAGAATAGCTTCATCTCTATGATCGGTAAGTTCCTTTCAAATCTTGTATTTTGAATTGTGTTTCCTAGCTAATTCACGACTGGTGTAATTTCAGGTACTAATGTTTAATAAATCTCATATTTTAAAGATCAAGAAAGGCGAGGTAGTTCAGCGTAGCGGTGAATTCAATACAAAAGTGTACCGCGTTCAGTCGGGTTTACTCCGAAGCTACCGGATTGATCGGGATGGAAAGGAGAACGTTTTTATGTTCGCGCCCGAAGGCTGGATTATCGCAGACGCACATGGTCCTGATGTTCCAGCAGTCTTGTTCATTGATGCGCTTGAAGACTCCCTCGTTGAGGTTTTTCCCAAAGATCCGAAGAGGGAAAAAGGCAATATTCCCGCCCTTACTCGACGGATTGCCACGCTTCAAGATCGGATTTTAATGCTGACCAGTACCAACGCGATCGAGCGGTACGAATATTTTGAAAAGGCTTATCCGAACATCGTGCAAAGGGTCCCACAAAAAATGATTGCTTCCTATCTAGGAGTAACACCTGAGACGTTAAGCGCAGCTAAAGCCAAACGGCATAAGAAATTGAATTGACCCATTTTCTTATGAAATCTTAATGGATTGTTTAGCTCTGATATAAATCTTTGGAATAAACTAAGGCTATTCAAAAACCATGAAATCAATCTCTTATACACTAGCATTTACCTTCGTTGCTGCAGTTAGTTTTATTTTTCTTTTTCTTGCCATAGCCATGGTTCCTTACTGGCAGGGTCTTAGCGGATTTGAAATTCAAGCTTGGTGGAGCGGCCCTTTTACAAACTTTTCCATTGTAATGGTTCCCATCCATCTGCTTTCACTGGCAACCATATTTTTTGGTTTCTTTAATCACATAAAAGGGGAGAAAGCACACAAGTTCTTGTGGATTATGGCCCTGCTTGGTTTGTTGATCTGCCAAATTTTCAACTTTACGCTATTTGGAGTAAATCTTAATCCGGCACTGCAATCTGGAAGCTTATCTGAAACTGAAGCTCTTTTCATTTTTGACGATTGGCAATGGTACCACAACATAAGAACCGCCTCTGTCTGCGCCAGTTTGCTTGCTCTAATTGTAATAGGTTCGGCAAGGAAGTGATCTATTTTTTGACGCGCTTCTGCTTACTAGCAGTTGATTAAAAAACTCAAAGTATCGCGGAAATCGGTACCAAATTAGGCTGATTTCTTATGAAATCTTAATGGATGACTTTCCAACAGCAAAGACATTTGTGGAGATATTAAAAGCAACAAAAAATGAAATTTTTAATCACGGGTGGTCATTCAGGTATGGGTCTAGCACTCACCAAAATGCTTGTGTCAGAAAATCATGAAGTAGGATTAGTTGTCAGAAACGAAAAACGAAAAGAAGAAACACTGAAACTGTTTCCACAAACACCTAAAATAGCAGTTTTTGTTGCTGACTTAGGAAAGCGCGATGAGATTGAACGGGTTGCGGGTGAGATCAAATCAAGTTGGCCATATCTTGACGGCTTGTTTAATAATGCAGGGGTGCTGCTGGACCAACTATATATGTCAGAATACGGAAATGAGTTACAGCTGGAAATCAACGCTATAAGTCCATACCTGCTTACTAAAGCTTTACTGCCAGTTCTGGAAAAAGCTGAGGCTCCTTTTGTGGTGAGCACTACTACAGGTTCAATGGAGAGCGTAAAGTCTCTGGACATTTCCGGTTTCAAAAAGCCAAAGAAATTCACCAAGCTAACAGGGTCATATATGGACTCCAAGATCATGCTAATTGCACTCATGAATTACCTGGCAGATTCTTATGAAAAAGTACGATTTGTACATGTAAACCCAGGTGCAATCAAAACCAAAATGACAGCCGGAAGCGGTATGCCTTTACTTCTAAAACCAATTAGGAATTTGCTCTTCAAAAGCCCGGAATACGGCGCTAAAAACCTTTATAATGGAGCTTTCGGAAAGGGATTTCAAAAAAGTGGTATTTACATTTCAGGCAATAAGATCAAGTCGATCCAGGTCAAGATCACAAGCGATGGAGTCACTGAGTTACTTGAAGTTGATTGACAGTTCAACAGAAGCAGCAATGTCTTTTGCTTTACTGAGAAAAAGGTCAGTAAAATGTTAATTCGATACCTGGCTCCTATTCGGTTACACAACCTCTACAAAAACTTAACATGCTCTACCTCAAATGAGAATGCTCCCTCTTTCTTTTCATTGGTGATAAACCCTATTCGAGCTACTTCTTTAAGATCCTGCGATGTTAGTGTATTTCCGGTCTTGTCCCCCATTTGGTATTGTTGGAAGGCATCAAAGTTGATGGTCACAGTCGTCCATTCTTCAGAAACCGGAAGGTTGGCTTTGAAATAAGGCAGAAAAAACTGCTGACTTGTCTCAATCTGGAAACCCATATCGTGACCGGTACTTCTGTATCGTATGCTCAGCTTTTCAAATTGACTTAAGTCATGCTCTCCAAAAGGACTTTTGTATGAAGTGAAGCCACCGAAATTCTTCAGTGAAACTTCACCGGAGAAGATGACCCCATTATCTGAGGCCTTGATACTTCCCTTAGAAAGTCCTCCCATAACTCCATCGCTGGTGACTGACCAGTTAGCAACATCGGCCTCATTTTTAAAGGAAATCATATTTGTACTAGAGGAAAGAAAGCTAAGGACAACTAAAATGCTTAATGTTTTCATGATTTTCTATTTGTTGATTTGCAGCTTCAACAAAGACTTTCTGCGTCTGTTTCAATCGTTAACACACGTTAACTCTTCTAGTCATCGATAATATCTACTGCATTTCCATTATGCAGGTCGTTTACCCATGTCACAAATTTGACTCCTTTGACCTCAGCTGAGGTGTAATCCTGGGCAGGAAGTAAGGTGTGATTTTCAGTTTGGCGATAATAAACTTTCCAATTAGGCAAAGAGCCCAATAGATTAGCTTGCTGCGCAAGTAAACCCTGCTTAAATACTTCTGGATCAATTAAACCCACTTGATAACTGCATTCATTCTGACCCAAGCTTAACAGTGTCCGACTAGTGAGATCGGAGTAAGATCCGTAAAATCCAAAGTTCGCTTCAGGGTACTTGTTGCTCAAATACTCATAAATTCCCAAGAACTGGAAATCATATGATGTCGAAGTGAATTGAGCTAGATCATCAGGTACTTGAATATTGAAAGTTTCTTGCCAGTCTGTATTGAGACATGATGGCACTACAGACTCATCCAACAGTAAATAGCCCGCATCGTTAATCAATGTAAATTGTACTTCATCATATACACCGGATAGGATAGTAACCATCTGATCAAAGTTGCCCAATACGCCATAACCACCTGCACTAGATCCTGCCAGCACCACATCGGTAACATCAATATTTTGCTGATTCAAAAAGCTGACAATCTCAGAAAGTGCAGTTGCAAAATTCTGAATTCCTTTAAAAGTTTGATTCTGGTCTCCTCCATTTTTGACATCTACATTTTCATTGTTGCCAGAATACACATCGCCAGAGCTGTAGGCAATGAAAATCTGATGCCAGTCTTTAAATAAATTTTCCTGGTTAGTGGTTCTCAGGCTTCGATTGAAAAGTGCACGGCTTCCATCGTTGTTATTGAAGAATTTCTCTTCCGAATAGTTTGGTTCATTTCCACCGCAGCTAAACGCATCAAAACAAGCCCGACCACCAGGTAAGTAGATCAGCAGTTTAGTTGAGCCTGGATTGAAATTCACAGCGTACCCGCCGCTAGAGCCATCTCTTGAAATAATATTCTCATTATCAACCCAGGTCCATTCAGTGGGAGCGGCTAGTGCCGCTTGAAGTTGTTGGTTTTGTTCTGTATCTGCTTGTACGTCTTCAGAATCATCGCTGCATCCTGCTACTAGCATTATGCATAAGATAATGGCATTGTTTAAAAATATATCCCGCTTCTTCATAGCCTGTTTCGTGTATGGTTACCATAAATGAACTGAAGCGTTTATTTCAGGTTGCTGTAAGAGCTTGAATAAGAGGAAAAAATGATCTGAATCGGATGATTATTGAGCCGAGTTGTATTTGATAGCCTATTCTTTAGGGAATAAAATTAGCCGAGGTTCGAAATCCTTTAAGAGTTAAAAGGGCAAAGTAAAAAAAGCTTCTTGCTGGCAAGTAACAAATGATGAATTGGGTTAAAGGTCTTAGCGTTTAGCCTTTGATTGGAGTACAGATCTCGATTAGTATTCCGTTGATGTCCTTTACGTATCCTACCTTTTGTCCCCAGGGTTTTTCTTTTACATCTTCACACTTGATCGCTCCAGCTTCAAGGGCTTTTTGAAAATCGTTTTCTATATCTTTCGTGATAAATGCCATCTCCATCCCAATGGTTGTTTCGGGATCAATTTGATCAAATCCATCCGAAAGATTTGAACGACCCAAATCTAAGGATGCAAAGGCTATGGTCGTTTCTCCAGAGATTAATTCTCCATAATCTTTCTCAGGGGTAACAAACTTTCGATTGAAACCAAAAGCATTCTCATAGAACTGTATTGATTTCTCTACACTGTCTACATAAAAAATGGTGTAACCGTACTTCATATTTCGCTTTTAGGCTAAAACCTAGTATTGAGTGATAACCCTATGTCACTAATAGAAAAATAGTATGTTTTTCATCAAAGAACCATCTATCTATTTTACCCGTGATCTCTTTTATTAAAAATAAATAGTCTGCGGGATCGTCAGTATCAGGATGGTATAACAGCATCATATCAATGCACCTTCATATGGCCATCTCTTTCACATCCTAACGACAATAATATTACATATAATTGTAAATTGACTTTATGGAAAAAGAATGCCTTTTGAGAAACCTTGGTGTCTCTGCTAGGGATTTATCTCGTATTTATTTCTAACCGCCACATTTAGCTACTACAAGTGATTGAATAGAAATCTTTTCTACTATACTTTTACAATCTAGAACGAGTCTAAATTGGATTACTTGTTAAAATGTCTATCAACAAGAGTAAGAAAACCGTCGCCTTAGTGCTGTTTTTAGCAAGCATAACCTCATTTGCCGCCACGATAAGAGGTACCATTACAGACGAGCAATCCTCCCCACTCCCAGGTGTGACAGTCCAAATACAGGGTACTTCTTTGGGTACAATTACGAATGCAGATGGAACATTTGTAATTAGTAATCTAACAGAAGGCAGCTACAACCTCTTGATTACTTCTGTAGGATTTCAGCAGATTTCAAAAACAGTCACAGTAAAGCAACAAGAGGTAATCCAGGTAAATTTCGTATTAAAAGAATCATCCGAAGAACTGGGCGAAGTTGTGGTATTGGCCAAGAGCGAAACCCAACTGCTATCTCAGCAACCTATTACTGTTGCAATGGTGGATGTTCAAAACTTGCAATCTCAGCCCGTTGAAATTGCCAGAGTCTTAGATGATCTTCCAGGTATTCGCATCCAGCAATCAGGTGGTTTTGGAAGTTCTACACAGATTCAACTAAATGGTGCCACAGGGGAAGCAGTACGGGTATATCTTGATGGTGTCCCTATCGAATATCTATCCAGTGGCACTTCATTAAATACGTTTCCAGTCAACCTTATCAAAAGACTTGAGGTATATAAAGGGGTCATGCCAATTGATCTGGGTACAGATGCGCTAGCAGGCGGCATCAATGTAGTTACCCGCGAACCTTATCAGAACTTTCTGGATGTATCCTACGAAGTAGGCTCCTTCAATACACATAGGGGAACTCTAAACAGCTACCTAGTGAGACCCAAAGGGTTTTTTATAGGAATCAATAGTTTTTACAATTATTCAGATAATGATTTCTGGATGAACGTAGAAAATCAAACATACACAACAAGAGATAACGGTAGTATAATCCCGGACGACTTAGAATCTATAAGGGTGCGCAGATTTCATAACGTACACGAATCTTATTTTGCAGAACTACATTTAGGTTTAAGAAATAAGTCTTGGGCGGATGAACTTAGCTACAGAGTGGCTTACACACATCGCTATGACGAAAATCAACATGGGTCCAGAGTCACCGAAATCCCTGCTGGTGATGCCTTTCAGGAGGAAGACGGATTCATTCAGCGTTTAAAATTCGTGAAGATAGGTCTCTTGAATGAGAAGCTTTACATCAAGTATGATGGTTCATTAAACCACTCAAACAATTTTGTAAATGATTCCACCACACTGATATATGATTGGAACGGGAGATCATTTTCAGGATTACGAGGGCAAGGCACGGGTTTTGGAGAGATTGGAGCTGCAACTTTGAGATCTATAGAACAGGTATCTACCTCGCAGCGACTATCACTCATTTACAATTTCTCCGACGCACATTCCCTTGTAGTCTCAAATTTTTACGGTCGCCAACGATTTGAAGGAAACGATCCGGTACGAGTTGCGGCAGGTAGATTTGATCCTAATGCAATACCCGCAATCCTCTCGAAGAATATTAGTGGTATCTCCTACATTAGTCAGTGGTTTTCCGATAGGCTTGAACTCAACTTATTTGGAAAAAGGTATTATTATAATTCGGAATCTGCGGACGCTTTCAGCATTCGATCCAGCAGCGAACTAATTACGATCGAAGATGCTGAAAACGGCTATGGATTAGGTAGCAAGTGGTCATTCAATAATGACTTTTTTATCCGATTTAGTTTCGAAAAAGCTGTGCGTTTACCCAATGAATTCGAGGTATTTGGAAATTTTGTCACAAGTAGACCCAATTACTCGATCCGTCCTGAGAAGAGTAACAACTACAACCTAGGTACCTACTGGAGAAAAGCTTTTGAAAAAAATACACTGAGTGTAGATCTGAATACTTTTTATCGAGCACAGAAAGACCTGATATTTTTTGTGCCCAATGAAACTGGATTGGGTATTTCTAGAAATATCTCGTCAGCAGAAGCACAAGGCATTGAAGCGTCTTTTCGTGCATCTTTCGCTGAAGCTATTGACATTGGTTTGAATTTAACCAAACAAAGAATCATAAGTACCTCAACGGCTTTTGGCGATGAGCCATTTTTCGAACAACCCATCCCCAGCCGGCCCGATTTCTTTGCAAGTTCATCAGTAACGTATAAGCCCACATTTTTAGCTCGTGAAGATCGCAAGTTCTCTATGTCCTGGTTTACCACATTTGTCGATGAATTTAACTTCATTCTGGAGGGTGCCCGGAGAAACGATGATAATTACGTACCTGCACAATTTGTGAATGATATCGGGCTCTCATACGAACTAGAAGACAAAAACCTATCCTTCTCCTTTCAACTAAATAATATTCTGGATAGAGAAGTCTTTGATTTGGTAAGCATACCGAGACCTGGAAGGAACTTCCGATTTAAGGTCAGGTACTTGCTGAATTAGAAGAAAAATCCGCTCAATTAAACCAATTAAAATGAATAGATCAATTTCAAAATTTTATTTTCTGTTTTTTGCTGCCGCAATTGTAATGCTTGGCGCCATCACGAGCTGTAATTCCGATAGTGATTCAGTAACTCCTGAGGTTGTCGCACTTGATAGTGGAGTATTCTTTGTCACTTTTGCTGGTAGCCCCGTTACAAATGTTTTTGGAAGTTACTTTCCAGATGGAACGCCTAGTGGTGCCGTAGATAATTCTCAGGGTACATCTTATGAAAATCTTTTTGTTAGGGATAAGTACAAAGAATTTCTGTATACCGCGTCTCTATCTGGAAATGGACTCGGCAAGGTAGCCATTGATGAAAACGGGGTAGCCCAAGAAATTGCCGCCATACGAACTACAGGTGCAGCTACTTCCGTCCTAGTGGTAAGCGATGAACTTGGCTATTTTCATGATCGAAACGAAGTGGATATCACCATCTTCAACCCGTCTACAATGGAGCGAACTGGCGCTATAGACATGTCAGCTTCTTTCCGGGTAGATGGAGTAGAATCCATCACGTATGGTGTCCCTGTGATAAGGGATGATAAAATGTTCGTTGTTGCTTACAACAATATCAACGGTAGCTACGCCACTGATTCTGTTCTTGTGCATGTAATAGACGTGAACTCAAATCAGTTTGAAAAGACGATTTTTAAAAATGGGCACGTGTCTCCACTTCCATTAAGGCTTGACCCAAATGGCGACCTCTACATCGGTACGCAGGGAGATATATCTATTCCCAATATTTTCAAACCTTCATTCATAAGAATACCAGCAGGAAGTACGGAGTTTGACGATTATGAGTTTTTCCCGATCAGTTTATTGCCTCAGGCACCGCAACTATTGGGACAGTTGATGACCCGTTGGGAATTTGTAGATCAGGGAGAAGTGATTGCGCTTTGTGGCGTTACTGTACCTCCTACCATTTTAGAGATTTTTGCCCAAAAGCCGGATTTTACAACTTGGACGAGTGAAGATATCGGAAACGCACTTGAGGCATTGAATACGGAACCAGCCGCAGCCTGGTTAAATGTTGACCTAGCTGGCAAGACTGTATCCATGGTTCCTAACCTGGCACTTTCGGCTCCATTCACAGGGGCGTTTTCTAAAAGGAAAGGAACAGAAACTTCATTTTCAATTCAATCGCCAACTGAAAACGCTGTTTACAGGTACGATGGCCAAACGCAAACGGCTACCAAGATCTTCGATATCGTTGATGGTAGTTTTTATTCTGGATTATATGATCTAGGTGCTGAGGATGCTGGTGGAGAATTTTAACAGGCTGCCTAACCTTTTTAGAGTGGATGCACTTGCAATCATCACCTTTTTTCCGATTCAATAAGTGAATCGATGAATTTTTATGGTTGCAGATGCTTCTTTCTTTTTTGTAAATGATCTCACTCTTGAGACTCTTTTTGTCGATCCTTGGGCCGGAAATTTCCTTTGATATTGCCGCAGGTTCTTGAGGGTCAATATAAAGATTTTAGCCACTTTCTGATTCATTTACTTGCTTCTATCAGCTTAACTCCCGGGAAGCTTCTCTCCCTTTGCTAAAAGATCTACGATCTTTTGAATTCTGCTTTCTCTTGTCTTCTCCGTTTTAGATAGTTTGAGCCACCGCAGAATAAAGCGTTTGCTGGAGTCATTAATGTCATCAAAGAATTGATTAGCATCCAGATTCCTAGATAATGCCAACTCTAGATCATTGGGTTTAATGAGTTTATGAACATCATCCATGAAGTTCCAAAGACCGTTCTTCTTCGATATTTCAATGGACTTCAAACCAGCTTCATGCATTTTGCCATCCTTCTTAAGCTTGGCAACTCTATCCTTATAAGTTTTAGCCCAATGTTGGGTCTTTCTTGGAGAAATCAGCTGCATGGTCCGGCGATCATCTAGCTTTCGCCGTATACCATCGATCCACCCAAAGCATAGCAATTCGTCTAAAACTTCTCCTGTTGAAACGTACTTGTCCTTGATTTCTTTTTTGTAAGTAACCAACCATGCTCTTAGTTCCGTTTGAGAACCGACTTCTACTTTTTCAAAATTCTCGGTCTTGATCATTGCTATGTTATTCCATATCAGCCTTTTTAGATGTTATTTCCTCTAGAAGTTCTATGAAGACATCAAGGCTTTACGATCAAGGCCTTCGTATGTAGTATCACCAAATAGCTTCCTTTAAATGCGTTTTTATTTGTTTATCTCTGGTAACGAGAAAATGCTCTTGCTTTCCAAAAACTTCCGCAGCGATCAAAAGATCAAAAGGATCTCTCGTCCATTCAATATGAGTTGCATTCCTAGTGACTTCATCACTTGAGTACGGACTAATACAGAGGCCAATACGCTTTTCCAGATCGTCAAGTAAGTGAAGAGCCGGTTTCTTGATCTTTTTCAATTGATTCAAATAGAAAAGCTCAATCCGAACCATTGGTGAGTGGAAAAGATCACTTCGCTCAATTAGGGATAATGTGTCAGAAGAGAACTTATCAAACTCTGCTTCGTGAAGCCAGATCAGCGCATGTGTATCCAGGAAGATCAATTTCCCCCGTCCAAAAAATCAGCACGATCCCAAGAAGCCTCAACATCCCATACCTTGAAATCAACCAATTCGTCCGACTCGCCGTTTACAATACCCTCTCGCCTAAGATTTTTGAGTTTTGACCCCTTTTGGTAGCTGGGTCGAAGAATGAACTCACTACCCTTTCTTTTTACACGAACAGACTCACCTGTTTTTTCAATCTGATCAAGTATTTTAAAAAGGTTTTTTCGTAAATCAGTTGCCGTCATGTAGCAAATGTACATTTATTTAAAAAAGTGTACATATAAAGCTTTGCGAACTTTAAGTGCATCAGAATCTAAGACCGATTTCATCTTCGATTTAAAAACTTAATACGTTAATGAGTTCTTCTAAGATGTAAGACAAGTGCAAAAAGCAAAGGTCTTTCATGTAATCGATGAAGCCATGTTCTTCAGAACGGAAGTAACAAACAGCAATACGATAGTCCAGTATATCTAGACAGTCAGTTTATTTGGTTTTCTCAGGTTTTACAGTGCTCGAATAAGTGTCAGTCCTAAACCTAAAGGAGCCATTTCTGCACTTTTAAACATGGCGTAGGAAGCAAAAAGACCTCCTAAGGAATGCCCTCTAAGCGTATTTCCAATATCCTGAGAAACTCGATAATTTGAGTCGATCAACGGAACTAGCTCCTTTGCAAGAAAGCTTAAAAATGAATCAGCACCTCCGCTCTCCGCATCAAAATCAGACCTAAAACTAGGTGTGAAATCTCTGTTTCGTTGATCCTGGAATGTATAGTATATCGTAACAATGATGCACTCCTGAATCAGATCTTGTTCAATCAGTTTTTCATAGTTGTTAATAACACTACCTGTGGTTGTATTTCCATCAAGTTGGTAAAGTACAGGGTAGGTAGCTGTTGCAGCAGCATAATCAGTGGGTAGATGAATACGAATCAGGAAAGTGTCATCAACCTCTTCAGAAATAATTTCTAAAACTTTGACATCTTCCGGTGCAGGTAAGAGCTCTTTTTGACAGCCGGTTAGTATCAGTAGTATGGCTGTAAAGATTGATTTAGCATCTTTCATGTTTTACTTGGGTTACTCTAAACTTTTATCGTAGGTTAGGATCTGAAGTCCTTCGGGAAAGGATTCCTCATCGATGAGTTTCCAATGTTCAATAGCGGTAGAGGTGCCAAAAAGTCTTGTTCCATTTCCAAGCACAATCGGATTTAACTTCAATTTCAGTCGATCAATAAGACCATTTTCTAATAACCATCCAGCAAATTGTCCGCCCCCACATAAATAAATATCCGTTTGGGCATTTTCCTTGATCTTCTCTATTCGATCCAATTTTATTGGCTCAATTTTTACAGATTCATCCAGATTTTCAAGTTGAAGAGAATCCGAAAAGATGTGATGCGCCATATTCGGATATGCCGGTTGACCTGGCTCAAGACCGTATTGAAATCCGAATTCATACGTTTTTCTACCCATGATTACCGTTTGAAAATTCGTGAGGTCTGACTGATATTTCTCTACTCCTGCGCCTTGCGGTATAAATTTGCTTATATCTCCATTTTGTACGGAGATGTATCCGTCTAAAGAGCTTGCCACGTAGTAAATTTTTTTTTTCATGATTGCATCATTCTAGTTTTTGGGAAGACCGACAAGAAATAAGATTTTTGAATTTTTTTCGGTCTTTTTTCCAACCTCCCAATGAAAGCTCTTGGCATTTTTTAATCGATCTATTATCTGTTGCATTTCTTCAACTGAGTAAGTACGAAAGCAGGAAATAATTCCATCCCAAAGAATACATAGTGGCAGGATGGGGATTAAATATGTGAACAGTATTCTGCTCATTTTGAACGGCTTAATGAATGGTGTCAAGAACAACAAAACGATGGGAGAAAGAAGCATGCCGACAAAGCTGCCGACGCTACGATCCTGTGCTTCAAAAATTGCTATGGGACTATTAGCATCTATTGCATTTTGCAAGATTTGCTCAGCATCGCTTGGTTTGAAGTGATGAAAAGAAAGAAACTGTGTTCTAAATCCTTTTAAACTTTCAGGGACATCCCTTGCATCAATGGAATCCCTAACAAATTGAAAATTGTCCGATGATTTCTGAGTTAGCTCAAATGCATCAATATTAGGATAGTAATCGGTAAGTATGATTTTTAGGTTGGGTAGGTCTTTTTGTAGCGTTTCATTCAACCAGCGTAGACCACCACCACCCCCGGATGCTAAATCTACAATTGTATGCTGTTTGGATTCCTTTAGTTTTTCTCTAACTAATGGCACTACTGCTCTGTAGACCTCAGCTTTATTTGACAAAAACTGTAAAAAGTCAGTCATGTAGTCCCTTAAAAAGGAAGGAAACCAAAGCTGATCCTCAATTTCAAATAAGTGTACTCTTTTCATCATTCGCAACTACTTTAAAATTTCTGATGATTGCGTATTTTAGACCAGATGTACTAAATAAATTAGACCAATTGGACTAAATGAGAGAAACCAAGAAAAAAATTCTGGAAACTGCCAGGGTTCTATTCAATGAGAAAGGAGTAGCAAATGTCTCTATACGAATGATTTCGAGAGAGTTAGGCCTTAGTCATAGCAATTTGATTTACCATTTTAAGGACAAGAATGCTGTGATTGAATTACTTCACCAGCAGATTCTTGAGGCAGCTATTGCTCTAAATGCTAGCATAAAGGAGGATAACAATACCATTAAAATGCTTTTTGAAAGCGTTGATCAAGGGTTCAGGATTATCTATGATTATCGTTTCTTCATGATAGACCTAAACTTGATAATGCGTGAAAATCCAGGCCTGCACTCAAAATTCTTAGAAATTGAGCAGCTTCGTTATTCCATGTACAAATCAAAGATTGAATCCCTGATTGCTGCGGGAATTATGAAGGCAGAAAGTAGCTACAGGAATTATGACTATTTAATTAAACAGATTAGGATAATTAGTGATTACTGGTTGTCATCGGCACAGATATATGAGAGCGGGGAAAAAGTTGATTTTATTGTTTCCTCTTATGGGAATTTATTGAAGCATCTTTTTTATCCATACCTTACTCAAAAGGGAGAGTCCATTGTTGATGAACTAAGGATGTAGAATCTTCTTTTTAGAAAGCAGCACTCAAATTGGTAATTGACCCTTTTAACCTGGTTGTTTGTTTGCCTATCGCTTCAATTTTATCATTTTCCAATCTTATGCCATTTATAGTTTGAGTGAGGTATTAATAGCCTTCCCAGAAAAGCTTGTCTCACCGATATACCAATATTCACTCACTACAGGTGAAAGGTTGACCGTAGTTCTTCTGCTATTTGATTTAAATGTCTAGTAGAAATCGGTCTAATGGCCATAGAATTCTTTTTGGCCTTGAAATCTTTGAGTACTAGACACCGATTTTTGTGTATTTGTATTGCATTGAATTCATATTTTCGAGACAATTCAATCATGGCATCAAGTAAAACTTGATATGTTGCGTACTTCTTTTCTTTTTTAAGATCTGAAAGCAGGGAAATCTTTTTAATAACAACATCGGGACACTCTACAGGAAAGAATAAAAATAAATTCCTTTGCAAAAAATCATGCAAACGGCCTCCTGCTCCGCCTAATTGTTTCACTATCCTCAGGCAATGAACACCGACAAAAAGTTCCGCGTCTTGCCTTTTAACCATTATAGGAAAAAACTCACCTTTTAACTCTGCCACCGCCGTATGCTGAAGAATAGGAGATCGACAAATGAAATCTTGAATTTCCGAATTCTCCGAACGTTTCACCTTATCCATCTTTTGAATATTGTCTACAATTTCTGCGTCGGCAGTATCCCTTTTAATTCGGGACCAGCCCAAGTATAGCATAAGCCAAAAGAAGAAATTCAGTGCTAAGGCACCTCCCTTAGGTTCTGCAAACGAGCGTACATCAGGATTAAACACGATATAAACTGAAAACTGTAACACGAGAAAGCAGATTGATAGCCATATTCGAAATAAAAAACGATAACGCTTGAACCTCTTCCTAGACCACCAATCAATGAAAATTGACAAAGGATAGAATAAGAGAATGAATCCAAGTTTGATCATATCCAGCTGGTTTGTGTAATCACTGAATAGGTATTTCAATACTGCCAGCAGGATATAAAAAGCAAGGCTGATTTTTAAACCTATGACTATAAATTGACTTGCTATTTTTAAGAATCGCTTCAAATCATGAAGAAAGCTACCTTCATAAGTAGGATTCTCAAAACAAAATGGAATGATTAGTACACCACCTCAAAAGAGGCGTTTTTAATTGTTCCTAAAGAAATCAGATTCTCATAATGTCAGTAAATATGCCTCCAATGCTGCTGGTCTGATTAACGTTTTGATGATGTTCACGTTGAGCTATAGGATACACCATACCTGCATTAGATCACCTTCGATTTAAAAAACCTACCAATGCATGACTTTTTCTTAAGTCATCAGTAATAATTTCAACCAAATCTTTCCTTAACAGTTCTTCGTCAGATAAGAACTTCTGAACAAAAAAATCTTTCCTTTTAATCCACTCCAGCAATGGATGATCTTTTTCATAGCCTTTTGGAGGCCTGCTCAATTGGTCACTAGAAATCACCTCTGTGAACGCAGATTTGAGTTTAGCATCACTTACAATACCTATCCACTCTTCCTGATTAAAATCGATTTCTTGACGCATTTGATTGAGCACTTCAGAGGGTGGCTTGTAAGCACTTGCTTCGTAGAACGATTTTCCAGGATCTAAACTGAAGAAATAACCTGCAGAAGGATTTTTCTTTCCACCCTCATTGATTGAAGTAAATAGGTGCGAATTGTATGGTGTTTTATCCTTCGAAAATCGGATGTCACGATTGATTCGCATTATCGTTTTCTTCGGATCCAATTGTGTTTGTGCAACGCCTTCATCATATGACTCAATACCTTAAATGATTGCCTGATTCATCTCAATAAAGTTATTTCTGGCTTGTTCATAACGCTTTCTATTGGCGTCAAACCATTCTTTTGAATTGTTTTCTCTCAGCGCATAGAGAAAATCTATTGACTCTTGATATATCATATTTATTTAATGTTATCTGTGTTTATTTATTCTGATTGGACATCCGCTCCACGGTGGCCGATATCTTCGAGAAATTGGATATCTATTAGGCTATTTCATCAACTTCCCCTTTAATGCCTCTAATCGGATCGATGATTTCATGATATCCGCCTTCAGGTTATTTAATGTGATTTCGGCATTGAGTAAAGCATTCTGCGCATCTCTTAAGTCTAATGAGGAAACCTTGCCGTTATAAAAGCGCTCTTCTGTCCGTGTATAACTTTCTCTGAAGGCATTGATGTTCTCTTCTTCCCTTTCCAACTGATCTTGAAATAAGATGAGATTATTATATTCCTTCACAGCATCTGCAAGTACTCGATCCAGTGTTTCCTCTTTTTGAAATTGACTGATCTCTCGATTGAGTTTTGCATTTTGAATACCACAATTTGTTCGGCCTCCATTGAAGATATTGTATCTGATACCTACACCCAGCGTGTACCCTAGCGCTTCGATTTCCGCCAATTGCTGCAAATCATTTTTCTGATTGAAGTACCCATAGTTAGCAAATGCATTGATAGTCGGCATTCTTCCTGTCGTACTGACTTGATACTGTTTTTGAGCCACTTCAACTCCTTTGTCACTTAATTGAATCAAGGGATTGTTAGCTTCTACATCACTTTTCAATTCGGCTACTCCTGTAGCGGGTGGTGGCTGATAGGTAACAGTTACACGGTAGTCGCGATCAGCCTCTAAGCCCATCAAAAAAGTGAGATCACGTTTTAAATTGCTTTTGGCAACCAATACATTATCCAAAGACGTTCGGTCCTGATTGAGATCGGTCTTCGTTCGTAATACAGTAAGGCCGGTAACCTTTCCAAACTCAAACTGATCTTCTACTTTTTTTAGCCTCTCTTCCCCAATTTTCACGTTTTTGACCAAAAGTTCTTCCTGACTTTGAAGCTTCGCTATTTCTAGGAAAAGAGAAGACACGGAGACTATCGTTTGATTGATTTCGGCTTGTTGTTGAAAGTAGGCTAAATCGCGACGATCCTTCAAAAGCTGATACTGATACCGACCTGCAAATCCACCTAACAGTACATAATCTGCTTGAACAACTGTTGAATACGTGGTAGTTACAGCAGCGCCATCACTGATATTAACCGTGGCAGGGTTTTCTTGAAAGGTTCGAATAACACCATCGGTATCATTACTTTGATAGCTTGCATTTCCCAGCAAACTAATCGTGGGTACTAACCCTGCATTACCAGGGAATATATTCGTTTCAGCTATATCAACTTGACGTTGTTGAATCTTGAGACCTTGGTTGTTTTCAAGTGTCATAGCAATCGCTCTTTCAAGCGTAAGCGTTTCCATTTCTTGTGCTTCAATGCTTGTCAGGAAGCATAATCCTGCTATTGTGTATATAAGATTTTTCATCGTGATTTTCTTAAACTGCCATTTCATTTTGAATCTCCTTCATCACTACATCCAGTTCTTCTGGCTGAGCAGATTTGCGCCTGATCGTGTTTGCATAGAAGATTTTGACCTTGTTCAACACCAGTAATACCGATGGTAAAAAAGCCAGCGTCAATACCGTTCCGAAGATCAATCCGTAGGCAATTGCGATTGCTGTAGGTTTGATAAACTGTGAACTCACGGAGTTATTTAACAGCAGCGGCAAGAGTCCAAAAACGGTTGTGATGGTTGTCAATACAATCGGACGGAACCTTGAAAGCGCTGCATTTCGCAAGCTTTCCTTGATCGACATCCCTGATTTGATGTTCTCATTGTAAGTGGAAATCAATACCAATCCATTATTGATCAGAATTCCCCACAAAGCGATCATACCGAGAATGGAAAAGATATTTACCGGTACCCCGTGCACGAATGATCCCCAGGCCACTCCTACGTAAGCAAAAGGTAACATGGCTAAGATCGCTACTGCTCTGCTCCAGGATCGGTAGTTGAGCAATAACACGGTGATCATCAAAATGAAGATGATTGTACTTGGCCCTGAGCTAGAAGTTTGCGTTTTAGATGAAAGCCTTGCCTCACCTTCCAATGTATACCAAAGGTTGGGATAATCTGCTTTGATCTCTTTCAATACAGTGGCTTCTGCTTCTGCTAATACTGAGGGTACGGAGACTAAGAGGTTGGCGATATCTGCTTCTACTCGAATCTCCCTAATCCCGTTTTGATGATTGATTTCCGTAACATTTGTTTTTTGTTTGAAGGTGGCTAGCTCTTCTATCGGATAAGAAGCTCCGTTGGGTGTTTGCAATCGAACTTCTTTCAAATCATCGATCGATCTCCGATCTTCTTCAGCGTACCGAATCCAAATTTTTACCTCTTCATCACCTCGTTGCAAGCTTTGAGCTTCCAAGCCAAAAAAGCCTTTTCGCACTTGATCAAATACTTGTGCCTCTGTAAGTCCCAAAAATTTCGCTTTATTGGTCAGCTGCATTTCTATTTCCGGCATACCCAACTTATCAGTATCCGTCACATCCTTTAGGTCATCTCTTTCAGACAAGTATGCTCGTAACTTATTCTTAGCCTCTCTCAGCTCATCCAGATCTCTTCCAACCAGTGCAACTGAGACTGGCTTCCCAAAGATGGGGATGCTTCCATACGCCAGATTTATTGCTTCGGGGATCGGTCCTACTTCTGTTCTGATCCTATCTGCGATATCGAAAGATTTGATGTTTCGCGCATCACCTTCCATCATGTAGATGTTCACCTTGCCTTCGTTGCTCGCAGGCCCAAGTACGCGCTCAACATAATTAATAATGGACTTGCCATCTTCTCGCTGCGTCGAATAGTATTCATTGACTTTCCAAACAGCCTCCTCCATCTTGGATAGTTTTTCATTCACGACAGATTCATCCGTCCCCAGTGGAAGCTCTAATTGCGCGCTAATTACATCTTGATCAATGACTGGAAAAAAAGTGCCTTTGATCCATCCCGCAGAACTCGCGGCAATGGTTCCAAATAGGATCAGGATGACTCCAATGATGGGAACGATGGGTCTCTTGATGGCAAAATCAATAACGCCTGTATATACTTTATCTCTGAAAATAGATAGTGACTGATTCGTCTTCTGTGTCAGTTTCCAAGGCTTATCTTCCTTTCTCAATGCTTTGGAACGAGCAATATGAACAGGTAGGAAAAATAGACTTTCTAAAAATGCAACAAATAATGTAGCACAAACCACGAAAGAAATCTCGGTGAAATAATCTCCTAGCTGTCCATCCAAAAAGAAGAATAGCGAGAAGGCCAAAGCAGTAGTCAAAAGAGAAGAGATAATGGAAGGAACTACTTCCAGTGTGCCATCAATGGCTGCTTTCAGGGCATTTTTACCTCGCTTAAAATGCTGGTAAATGTTCTCTGAAACAACTACTCCATCATCCACCAAAATTCCTAAGACCACAATGGTTGCAAAAAGTGAAACCTGGTTAAGCGTAAGGTCATAAAAATTAGAGATGATAAACATACCCAGGAGCGCTACCGGGATTTTAAATGCGACCCAAAACGCAATTCGAGGATGCAGAAAAAGTCCTAAGACAATCAAAACCAAAAACATCCCCTGCCACGCATTGGCTTGTAATCGATCTATCACCTCAACCAGAGAAGCAGTCTTATCTTCAATGACTACTGCCTCTAATGACTCATTATTTGCATTGAACCTACTGGCATAATCCGTTACGATTTGCGCGTTCTTCAAAAGATCCTCTTCACTTCTACTGAAAATCTTTAGAATAACTGCCGGCTTTCCATTTACATATGTTCGCTCCGGTTTATCAGAGAATATGTTTTCCACTTCTGCCACATCCTTTAACCGGATCACTTTTCCATCGAAGGCTGCTTTCACTACCGTATTCAACAGTCCTTTAGCATAGTAAGCGCGGTTATCCAATCGAATTAGAATTTTCTGAGCACCCGTCTCTAGCTCTCCTCCAGAAGCTTTAAGATTCGCTGATTGAATAGCTCGACTCACTTCATCGAAGGTCAATTCATATGCTCTTAAATCATTTTCACGTAACCGCACCTCGATTTCTTCCTCCGGAAATCCACTCAGAAAAATTTGCGAAAGATTTGGATCGGCCAACAAATCATCTTTCATATACTTTGCATGATCCTTCAGCGTGGTAAGACTTACATCACCCATCAATCCAAGCGTCATGGTATAATTCAGGATTTCCTCTTTTACGACGACAGGAGTATCCATGCCTTTAGGGAAGGTGGTGATACGATCAACCGCATTATTGATATCCTGGAGCACTTCATTCGGATCTGCATCTTCCAACATCTCGACACGAACATTTGCGTAACTTTCTTTCGAAAGAGAAGTCACTCGGTCAATTCCTTTGAGCCCTTCCAAGTTATCCTCAATCTTGTTTACAACCTCTTCTTCCACTTCCTGTGGAGAAGAGCCACGATACACCACACTAATGGAAATGAAGTTTTCAGGTTCGGGGGGCAAAAAGTTGGAGCGTATTTGTGATAGCGTCATTAATCCTACCACGATAATGAGTCCAACAAATATGTCTACTGTCCTAGGCTTCTGAGCCAAGAAACTAATTATTTTCTTCATAATAATTGGCTTTTAGCAGTTATTCAATTCGAGGAGATCTTCATCCCCTCGACAGGAATGTTGAATTGATTGGCAATTAAGAGGTCGTCATTTGAAAGACCTCTTACCAAGATGGAGTCCTGCATAAATTCTACGAGCTCGACGGCTTTTCCCCTGATCACATTATTATCCAGAAGCAATACCTTTTCATCACGTGTTAGCATTGCTGACGGAATAGAAAATACATTTTCAAAGGATTCACTTTTAAAAAATCCTTCCAGATACATTCCGGCTTTGAGGTTAGATCCTTGAATGTCAAAATACACAGGAATGTTCTGTGTTTTCGTATCGATGATCTCACTAATACGAGCAACTGTACCTACCCAAGACCCATTTAATTGATTATTTGAAAAGGTGATTTTATCACCCACTTTTAGTTTCGTTACTACTTCAATTCCTGCTGCTGCCTCAAGCTCGTAAGATCTGTTGTTAATGATGGTTCCAAGCATTTGCCCGGGAGAGACTAAGGTTCCTTTGTCTGTATTTGCAATGGTAACCGACCCATCGTAAGGGGCTATGATGTTGAATTTTGTCAGTCGTTCTTCTAAAGATTTGATGGTGTAATAAGTACTGTAGATCTGATTCGATGTAACATAATACTTCTCACCATCGCTTTGAGTTTTAGGTAGCTCTGCGAGACTTTCGCCGCTCTTGTATGCCCGGATGTAATTCAACCAATTTGAATAATTATCAGGATAGTCAGCTTTCAGATCAGACATCATGCCAGTCAGGATATTTAAAAAAGCACTCTTTTGCGCTTCTAGCTGCAATTTGAACTCCTTAGCATCCAATCTCATTAAGGATTCACCTTTTCTAAAACTTATTCCTTCCTTGAGCTTAAAGCCTTGTGATAGCACTTTACCCTGAACTTCAGAAAAAAGTTGCGTGGTATTCTTGGGTACAATCCTTCCGCTAATTGGCTGAGTAATGGCTTTGTTCGTTGCTTTTACAGTGATCAGCCTCAGGTCTGCTTTTTTTATTTTATTAACCGTCTGTTCCTCCTGAGAAATGTTTTCTTCACTTTTTCTCTTATCAGAAGCTGATTGCTCCGGCTCCTCTTTAAACTGATAAGAAATCAGTGCTAAGCTGACAACACTTCCTAGTATCACTAAGAGCGTTGTTTTCGTTTTTTTACTTATTGTTTTCATATGTATTGCTTGTTTTAAGTTGTCATATCGGTCCGCCGAAGCGGGAATTCGCCTTCTAGGCTCATTTCATTTTGTAAATAGTTATTGACTATTAGTCATTTTTAGATTATAATAAAATTTGATTGAGTTCTTTTGTCAATTGAAGCTTAACTGGTTTGTAGACAGTAAGCTTATGTTTTTTGCCATTAAGGATCACGTCATCAATTCGTTCGTAATGATCATTGAGATTAAGAGGGTTGAGTCGTTGATAATATTCATTACTCAAGAGCAAGTTGGTATTGTGTTTATGGCAAATTCCTAAGATTCTTGAAGTTGTATTCAACACATCCCCATGAAAGGCGGTATGAATGATATTTCGGCCTAATTCTGATTGTACCACAGGACCACCATGAATAGCTGCTTTGAAAGTAGGTTTCACACCGTACTCAGCGATAAAATGATCCTCATGATCGTCTAAAAGCACTTTAAAACTTTTGAACAACGAAATGGCGTTGGTACAGATCACCTTATCTTCGTAATCCCAATACAATACCGCTTCATCTCCAACATACTGGTAGATCTGGATTCCTTTATATCGTTCCACGACCTGATCCAGAAGTCGGAAACAATGCCTGATGAAAGCGCTGTACTTTTCACTCTTTAGTTGCTCTGCTATTTGTGTAGAGTCATTTAGGTCTAGAAACATGAAGCCTCTTTCTAGCTGTCTTGGTGCGGAGAATGTCTTAAAGAGGTAAGTGATTACTTTCTTTAGACCTCCTAATCGATCATTCAAATTGAAAATAGTGACCACTACCAAGAAGAGTGATAGATGATAAAAAGAAAGAGACAAAAACAATGAAGTTGATGTCAAGAGCTGCACCGACTCATTTGATACTTTTAGCTGAATTACTCCGATTACAAATGCCAAGAAAAACACAGCACCCAAACCCCACTGTACTAAAGATCCTATTCGGTTAGATCTTAAGTAAATGATTGCATATCGATGCGAATACCACCTAAACACTGTTAACCCAGCAAAAACAAGTGTCGATGATACCAAGGATGCCAACCATAAATGGTAAAACGTAATTTCACCAAGCAACCATTGCGTAGCAGTCTCCTCCGTGCCTAAATACCATAGACAAAAGTAGAAGTTCATACCTAGTAGGTAGAGTATAAATAATGGGATATGATTTTTAATGATTCTCATTAGTGACTAATAGTCATTTAATCTTTAAAATTTTTTAAGCTCTTATCCCTTCTGTTATCATATCGGCAAAAGTTTCTACCATCTGCTTGGTACTTATTTCATGATGGTTCTTTAGCATGTTCTTTTTTGATTCAACGAACTGGACAACACCCACATTAGTAGCCCATGCGATGTAAGTCAGCATATGTGGGTCAATGTCTTTTTTGATTTCTCCAGCTTCCTGTCCTTCTCTCACAATATTGACCACATAATCCGTGATTGCGTAGCTTATATTGATGTATCCCTGAATATGTAGGTCAAATTCAGGTCGCTCCATATATGATATCAATTCACTATATGCAGGATACTTATTTGTGTAATCATAGTGCGCATAGCAAATCGCTTTAATTTTATCGACATGCTTGGGAGCTTGATTCGTTGCAGTAGTAAAGGTTTCATGCAAAATACGCAAAGCCTTCCCTCCTAATTCAGCTAGCATTTCATCTTTGCTTTTGTAGTAGTTGTAGACTGTCCCCTTGGCTATCCCCGCTTTTTCAATGACTTGATCAACTGTAAAACGATCTATACCCACATTAAGCAATACAAGATCGGCTGCAGCGATGATCTGATTTTTTCTTAATTCCGGTGTTTCTCTTTTTCGTGCTCTCATTTAAATGACTAATAGTCATTAAGTGTAGTAAAGAACATAGAAGCATTCAAAAGGTTTGGAAAAATTTTACATTTTGAAAATATCCTGGGATGACTGACGGATATTAAAACATCCGATATCTTGAGGATATCAGATGTTTTAACTGATCTTCTTCGGTTAAAATGCTTGCCATAATAATCTCTCCTCAGACCATGATGGCGGTTTCTATTATTTATTATTTATGAAAAAGCTAGCAATATTCTAGCAGTATTATCAAATGGGTAAGAGGTATGCATCAGAAGGATTTAGTCTATTTAAAGCACTTTGTAGAGTCCAAGTGAAAGAATACAAATCAAGTCAACGATTCAAACAACTTAAGAAGCGGAAAGGCGGATATTATTACTTGATGATTTCTGCTGAAATTGTAAATCAATTTAAGAACAAACGAGCCACTCGATTTGTTTGTACGCTTGACAAAGCTCCTCAAATGATCTTGTCTTCATTTCAATGTAGGCTCAGCCAGTTTGGTATTTACAAATTGGGCCATAGTAAATAGGACAACTGCAAAGAGAACTTTATAGTCTTACATAGAATCGGGTTACTGTATTTCAAGATGGTTTCTTAGAAAATTTTATTTGCCGAGCTCACCTTTTGCGTAAGCGTAGGAACGACCCAAGATGAACTTCGCAACATCCAGCTCTTCCTGATTCCTTGGAGCATACAACATAATAATGTTGGGAGGTAAAATTCCTCTGTCAATCATTGGATGCCATTCACCCCAGCCGTGTAGAATGAAAAATTCAGCATCTTCTTGACTCAATCCCAAGTGTAGGCTATAGTCAGGATCGGGGTGAAAATGCGCAAACTCTGTCCCTACCATGAATGCATTGCAACTGTCACAGGTGTGATCTTCATCCAAACACATAGCAACAGCACCAGGTACCGAAATTCTGCTGGGCTGTCTTTCGATATGCCCGAGACCAAAGGCCCAGTTCGAAAGCTCTTCAATGTAGGAAAGATCCTCTGGTTGCTGATTCAACTGTGTATGAGGGTTAGTATTAGTGGTATTTGGACGAGCACCCTCCCTTCTCGGTAAATTTTCAAATGTTACTATATCCATCTTATTAAATCGATTTTGTACGGTGGGAAGACTCATCGAGCTATTTGTTATAATAAATAATATTAGAGCTGTGCAAGCAATGATTACTTGACGTTTTACTTTTTGAATTTTCAAAATCGCAGCTTAAGAATCACAAAATTAGTATTCATCACTTTATTTTTTTTAGTAGTTACATAAAGTACAGTTAGTATACTTTTGTATTACATGGAAAGAAAGAATGATTACGTTGAGATACAGGCAGTGCTTGACGCACTGGAAATCATTGGTGGTAAATGGAAGTTTCCAATTCTTTACAGCCTATGTAAAGGCAAGAAGAGGTTCAAAGAACTTGAGTCGGACCTTCAAGGGATATCTTCGCGAGCTTTGACGAATGCCCTGAAAGATCTAGAAATTAATGGTTTAGTTTCACGTGAGGTTTTTCCAACGGTACCGCTAAAAGTAGAGTATACCCTTACGGAATATGGATATCAACTCGAACCTGTGATCGAATCCATTCGAAATTGGGGAAAAGAACATCGAAAGAGGATTTTCGGAAAAAAAAATTGACCACAGAGCGATGGTATTTTTATGGTTTGATGAAAAACTTAAGAAGCCCCAATTTTTAATCGCCTACTTTGGCGGTATTATCAAATGGGTTAAAAGTATGCATAAGAAGGATTTAGCCTATTTAAAGAGCTTCGTAGAGTCCAAGTGAAAGAATACAAATCCAGTCAACGAATCAAACAACTTGAAAAGCGGAAAGGCGGCTATTATTCCTTGATAATTCCTGCTGAAATTGTAAATCAATTTAAGAACAAAAGAGCCACTCGATTTATTTGCACGCTTGATGATAAACTGGAATTTCGATGTGGACTTAATCATCTGGGAGATGGAAACTTTTTTATTATCGTAGGCGGCCCAAATCTTAAGAAAATTGGAAAATCATTGAACGATCCCATTCACTTTAAGCTTACCGAAGACCCAAATCCATTAGGAGTTGAAATGCCAGAAGTGCTGCAAGTCTTGCTGGATCAAGATGAACTTCTCAAAAATAAATTCCAAAAGTTAACTATGGGGAAAAAGAGGAATGTCATTCACACGATCAGTAAGATTAAAGACGTAGATAAACAAGTTAAAAGAGCGATTGAGTTGATTGAGACGCTTTGATTTTTTTTCTTCCCAACTTTTACTTGAGTAAAGAATCGTAGCTGAAAATAGAATTACCGCAATAGCGTATTTTACAGATTCAGATTAATAATAAACGTCCGATATCTTCGAGATATCGGATGTTTTACGTGTACATTTTCGTTAATACACAACCATTCCAGCTAGGATCTCTGAACAGTTAAGTCCTTCTGTTCAACCACTCACTCACTCCTCAATGACTTTACCGGATTAGATTTCGCGGCTTGATAGGAATAAAAAGCGACGGTCAACCATGAAATGATTGCTACCAAAAAACCTGCGAGTAGAAATGTCCAAATAGAATGCTCAATGCGGTTGGCAAAAGTATCCAACCACTGATTGAGACCCCACCAGGCAATAGGTATGGCGATTGCTGAGGCAATGACGACCAGTCGAATGTAGTCTTTAGAAAGCAGTAAAACGATGTGACTGATCCTCGCTCCTAGCACCTTGCGGACACCTACCTCTTTGGCGCGCTTTTCCACCACAAATCCCATCAAACCGAAAAGTCCCAGACAGCAAATAAAGATTCCTAGACCTGAAAAAATAACAAAGAGCTTTCCAGTCAGTCTCTCTGCCTCATAATATTGGGCCATCGCTTCGTCTACGAATTGGTAATCAAACACAATGTCAGGTGAGAATTCACTCCATAATTCTTCCAAATCAGCCAGCGTTTCATTCATATTGCGAGGGTCGATTCGGATAATTGCCGAACGAGAAAGCATCACAAATTTCCTACCTGATAGCTGAAACGGAACGGTAGGTCTGTGCAACGCATCAAAATTGAAGTCTTCCGCAACACCAATTACTAATCTGTATTCTTGATCTCCTACTGCAACTGACTTATCTACTGCCTCCTGTGGCTTCCAGCCCAAGGCCTTGGCAGCAGATACATTCAAAATAATTTTTTCTACTCCTTCTGTAGTTTCTACTTCATCGGATCGGAAATTTCTGCCAGCTACTAGCTGAATTCCCGTGGCAGGAACAAAGTGCTCGTCTACACTAAGTGTAGTGGTATTTACCCAGCCATTTGCATTGTCTTTGGGTCTTATGGTTGACCCTTCCCGCACTTGATCTAGAGGAAAACTGGTGGTTGCTACGCGCTCCACACCTGGAACCTTTGTTGCTCGCTCCTTAAAAAGGTCAATTTTGTCACCAGCGAATGGAAGGCGATCAATTTTAATCAATTGCTCCTTATTAAATCCGAGCGGCTTGTTTGACAAGTAATACATTTGGTTGAAGACCGTAAGTGTACAGATCATCAAAGTCACGGCGATCATGAACTGCCCAACCACTAAGAGATGCCGTAAATTTTCCTTTCCCCGACGGACAATAAGTTTTTGAAAAATAGCAACAGGGCTAAAATTGGATAGATAAAGCGCTGGATAAAATCCTGAAAGTAGACCAAGCAAAAATGGAGAAACAATCAAGATGCCTATTGCAACAGGTGAGGTAAATAACTCAAGCGTGATGGATTTCCCAATGCTCTCATTGAAAAGAGGTAAGGTAATCTGTGTGATCAGTAACGCTAGGGCCATAGAAATCAAACTTATGAGCGTGGATTCTAGCAGAAACTGAAATAGTAGATCGCTTTTACTTGCCCCCACGGTTTTCCGGATACCTACTTCCTGGGTCCGGTAAGAAGCCCTGGCTGTGGCCATGTTTACAAAGTTTACTACAGCCATGATGAGAATGAATACCCCAACCAGCGCAAAAAAGTAGAGGTAGGTTTGGCTGGAATTGGCTTCAAACTCTTCATTCAAATTTGACTGTAGGTGAATAGAGGTAAGCGGCTGCAAGGAGTAATCATACAAGTTTCCCGCATCTAGCCACTCCTGAAAACTGTCGTCTCCAATCGATTGATTTTTTGCAGAAAGTGCATTGATTTTTTCCCTCAGCAGTCCAGGGTCTGCATCAGGATGAACTTTAATGTAAGAATAAACAGCCCAGATGCCCCAGATATTCATCACAAAATCAGGAAACTTCAACATCTCTAGGGTTCCTAAAACTTCGTACGAAAAATGGGTAGTTGGTTTAGGATCGGAAATAACAGCAGCTACGCTCACAAGCCTTTTTTCATCGTTTGGCAGTTGAAGATTGAAAAGTTGTCCCACTGCCTCCTCCTTGCCGAAATACTTCTTCGCTGCAGTTTCAGTCATCACAATCTGATCGTTCTTTTTGAACATCTCATTAGACACCACACCACTCAAAACCTTCGCATCAAACATCTGAAAAAAGCCTGAATCCACCGCGGTAATTCGTTGCTTCTCCATCCGATCACCCACCTTACCCAGCATCATGTCATCCCAGGAAATGCGGGTATAATGCTCTACTTCTGGCACCTCCTTCTGTAGTGTAGGCGTAAGAATAGGTGCAGTAATTGCCCACTCCTTATTGTAGTCAGGGTAGATTCTGTTTAGTACAATTCT
>JBCCLV010000021.1:0-42697 GCA_039026695.1 Bacteroidota bacterium | reverse complement strand
ACTTAGAGACGTTGAGTGGAGCGAGTGGCGGCACAGACCTGGGCACATTTACAGGAGCTACTATCCCGGACAATTCCAATGTAAAAGTGGCACTACAGTTTCTAGAGACTTCACTGGAAACTCAGACCGACGATCAGACGGCAGGTGAGGTATCTTTTGATCCAACCGGATTGACTACAGTAACAACAAATAGTGTTCAGGAAGCAATCGAGGAATTAGATGGAGGTATTCCCTCAGACCGACGATTAAAAGAGAACATCAAGTTGCTCCAAAACACCTTGGATAAATTAAATAAGCTAAATGGTTACAGTTACAATTACATCTCGGATAAGGAGAAAAATAGCCAGATGGGCGTTATAGCTCAGGAATTGGAAAAGGTATACCCACAGTTGGTTCAGATAGACAAAAGCGGCTTTAAAAGGGTTCGGTACGAAGGGCTTATTCCGGTCCTTCTAGAAGCAGTTAAGGAACAGCAAGATCTGATCCTGTCACTTGAGGAAAAAGTGGCCTCACAGGAGCGGAAGCTTTCTGCTATCGAGCAGGACAATAAAATGATGAAAGCGGACGTGGCATTGATTAAAAGGATGCTTAATGATAAATCCGACGATAGTAGTGCATCAGAGGATGATTAAATCATTCATCTACATATCGCTAACATTGAGCTATGTTAATGCTTTTTCACAACTTTTCATCTCGGAAAGTGCGCTTTTGCATGTTGCGGAAGGGGCAGAATTGCAAGTGGAAGTCGACCTCCAGAGCGAAGGAGCCATCCAGAATTTGGGTACGATTACACTATTTGGAGATTGGCTTGCCAACAATAATTTCAATGGTTCTGAAGGAGAACTGAAATTTGCTGGAGGTGAGGATCAGATGATTCTGGCACCGGAGCTAGTACTGAAAGAACTTACAATTGAGTCTTCCGGATCTGTAACTTTCCCAGGAGATCAGTACACGATTTTGGAGAAAATCGACTTTCAATTGGGTATCATTGAGGCGGGGGAAGATACGCGTTTTGTGCTGGGAGAAGACATTGCGGTGCTGGGTGGATCTAATGAATCTTATTTTTCCGGCAGCATCATTGCGAAAGGAAGCGGTAACAAAATATTCCCTGTGGGTGACCAAGGTGTCTATGCACCGCTGACCCTTGAGAATGTTTTTGGAAGCGACATTGAAATACAAACCTCGTACGTCCGAGATAATCCTGTAGACCCCCAACCTGGGGATAGTTTGCTGGGAGTCTCGCAATTCGCTTATTGGAATGTAGAACTCATTGGTGGTGCGACTTCAAGACCCGCTGAAGTAAGGCTTGAGTTTAATGAAGAGGACCTATCGGATTTTGTGATCAGAAATAACATACGGTTTCGAGAAAGTGCGCCGGCAGTAGCCTTTACGGAGCAGCTCGTTAACCGCTGGCAATCACTCGGGGTTTCCGAGATCATAGATTCTGACTCTCTTACTTTTGGTAATATCAAAGCTGCAATACCCATTTCTTTGGCATCAAATCAACAATTGTATTTTGCAGTTGCACTTGCTCCTATTGCTCCTTCTAACGGACTTGTTTACATTCCAGAGGTCTTTTCCCCTAATGCATCAGATCCTGACAATAAGTCTTTCAAGATTTTTGGACAAAAGATTGTTGATGAGAATTTCGATCTTCAAATCTTCAATAAGCTGGGTGTAAGGGTTTACCAAACCAGCTCTTTTTCTGAAGCAAATCAAAGCGGCTGGAATGGAACTAACCCCTCCGGCGGGGATGAGCCTACCGGAGTATATTATTACACTTTGAGGCTAACTTTTGAACGAGGGCAGGAAGAAAGTAGGCAAGGAGCCTTTTATTTGGTGCGATGAGAAACATTGCCACGATATTGTTCTTGATCAGTGTTCTTATTATTAACGCGCAGGATAATCAGTTTTCACAATACTACTCTGCTTCACTTTACCTAAATCCTGGTTTCAATGGGATTTACCAGGATGTTGCGGTTCACATGAATCACAAGCGACAATTACAGTCAGCTGAAGTGATCAACGAATTAACCCAGGTTTCACTGATTTTGCCTATTAAGCCAAAATCGAAGACGGAAAGATCGATTGGAGGAGCCGGCCTTATGGCTTTTAGAGAACAAAGTGGTTTTCAGGGTATATATGATCGTAGCTCCGTTTTCTTCAATTATGCACACAATTTAAAGTTTGGTACTCTAGGATCTTACTTGGTTTCTATTGGCGGACAAGTAGGATACGATCTCAGGAGATTGAATTTTAGCAGTTTGAATTGGGGATCGCAATACAATGCTTTTTTTGGGTTTGATGACAGTAGACCCGTGCCTGTAGCAGAGTTCAATGCGCAACAGGATGCTTTTATTGTGAATGGAGGAATCATGTATTACTTCAACCCTGATCGAAACTACTTTTTATTCAAGTACAGTGGATTTGTAGGAATCTCTGCCACGAATCTGAATCGTCCCAATACCTCATTTACCACTACTGATACCGGAAGCGATCCAGTTTTGCTTAAATACAATGGAGGCATAGAATTTAAGATCAATAAACTGTTTATAACGCCTAGTTTACTTTTCCTATACCTAAGCAGAAATTACCAGTACAATGCAGGCCTAAACATGTCTTATGCGCCAGATGCTGGAAGGTATACCGGCTCTGATACGCAACTTCTTTTCGGCGCGTGGTATAGATTTAGGGATTCCTTTATCTTCATGGGAGGGATAAGGGTAAACCAATTGACAGTAAGGGCGAGCTATGACATGAATAGCGACCTATTTGTACCCAATCGGGACATCAACATTGCTCAGAATTCTGTGGAAATATCAATCCAATATTCTTTAACAAATAGCAACGCGTTTAAGAAATTCTCTAATCCGCTTTTTTAAGGGATTAGAACCTCTGCATAGTTAGTGCCAGGATGTCTGAAATCAATTTGATTGCAGATCGTCATCATAGACCCGATGGTTTGCTATAGGGGTTCGGTAACTATTAGCGGTCTTTTGGATAGATGACCAATTCCATGCCTGGTAAAATGTCAGGACTTGGAAGACCATTTTGTTCGATAAGTACTTCTTTACTCACATTGAATTTTTCTGCTACTTTTTCTAAAGTATCTCCCTGTAACACTGTGTAGATAAAATCTGCATCTGCCTGGACGTCTGCTGGAACCAAGAGATCGTAATCTATCGCGGAATTCCCTGCTTTTACCCTGATGGGCTGATAAGCAGCAAGATCACCGTTTATCCCATTGAGTCGCTTGATTGAATTTGCGGGTATGCCAAAACTTTGAGCAACTTTTGACAAGGTTGCTCCTGGCCGTACGAGATAAAAGTTACCAAAGTTCTTTTCACTCTTGCCGATTAACCGAACATCCAGCCTACGATTGAGCTGTCTTCCGAAAGGATCGTCATTGTTAGCAATTGGTTTTCCTGCTCCATGCCAAATTACCGAAATGCTGGACTGGCTAATTCCATTCGCCATCAGGTAATCTCTAGCTGCGTAACCCCGATCTTTGCTCAATTTCAGGTTGTACTCTATGGTACCAGTTGCATCAGTGTGGGATTCTATCTCGATCTTTTTTCCTGCACTTCTGTAGGCTTTGATTAGCTCGTCTAAAAGAATTATGGCTTCTGGTCTCAATTCGTATGAATTGACGTCAAAAAACGCTCTGGTAGCAGTAACAAAAGTTTCGGTGTCCTTTTTTCGCTTTCCTTCTACATTGAAAGCTGCAAGACTTACTGTTTCTTCGTTTTTGCTTGTTTTAAACCGAATATCGTACTGACGTGGTTTGGTAGTAAAATCAAAGAAACCGTCCGTATCGGTATAACCTTCAACTACGGTTGCTTCATCATCAAACGCCACAAGTGTAATTGGGTATGAGGCAAGCGGCTGATCGGTCGTTTCGTTCACAAGCTGTCCTGTGATGGTAATCTCATTGTACTCTTCGATTTTATCTATTGGTAAGCTTATTTTTAGTTCGCCAGATTCCTCGGTAGCCAAAATATCTTGCGCCCCAATAATTTGTTCCGCCTTATTTTCATCCTCTACTTCAGCAGCAATTGCGATAATATCAACCGGTATTTCATCTACATCTTTCGCCTCCAACGCAAGGTTTTCGGTGAGAATCCGCTCATTGTTAAATCTGAATTTTTTGATTCGCTCCGCCAGGTCCTGCTCCTGAGAGGTAAGTGTATTCCTTAGTCTGGCATCTCTCTCGGGCAAAACATAGCTACCATTTCGCATATCAAAGGCATCATCAAGCACCACTCTGTTAAAAAAGCCTTTTCTTGCTTCAGAAAGATTCCCATAGTGTGTAAAAGCCTGACTCAAAAAGGTCTTTTCGAACTCCTTTAATTCTTGTCCGGAGGCATTTTTAGATAGAATTGCAATATGTACGCGTTCAGCTTTTGGGATTCTGGTCAGTTCCGCTTCATCCCTTAGTTTTTTACCTCTGTTGTAGAAGATCTCTGTCAGGTAATCAAGTGCGATGATATTGTCAATCAGTCTCTTTTTGTTGGCTGTGAGAGAATTGTAAGCTTCTACATCTGCGCTGGAAAGTCGTGCACTGGGATCACCGGTTCCTAAACCAGGACGAGAAGCGATAGGCGAAGTTTCATCCATAAATACACCATCCGGCTCGACCAAATAAGAGTCGAAGGTGGAATTTACAAAACGTTGTAAGGACTGCTTTTGCTCTTCAGAAAGTCCTGGCTTGATACGGATTAGGTTTTCTAGTGTCTGATCTGCATCATCGCTTATCGCAGATTGCAGTTCGTTTTCGGTAAAAGAAGTTTCTGCAAAGTAAGTACCCGAGTTGGATAAGTTGGTCATTAGGCGTAGCAGCAACTTGTTGAGTTTTTCGGTTTCTCGAATGTTCTTGCCTTTAAACAAAGAAAGATCTTCTTGGGCCAGTGCTTCGTTGAGTTCGTCAGCATCTGCTGTAAGGTAGGTGTCCGCCAGCGATCTCAAGCTGGATACATCCGATTCAGATAGACTCTCATACAGGTCGCGTTCTGATTGACCCACTTTGTTTGCATCGTCTTTACTGAGTGTCACCCATCTTTCACGCAGTGCCTGAAATATATTTTTTTCATTGCCAAGTTGGTCTCTAAGGAATACCCTTTCGTTGATATCAAGTCGGATGTCCTTTAAGCTTTTCTTTTGCTGTAGCAGCTTCATTGCTATACCGTCAATGCTTAACTGCTCCTTCTTGGTGAAGGAGTTGTAGGTTGGTGAAGCAGGGGTGTACTTATTTGCACTTTTTTGCCTCTCGGTGACCAAAACATCTACCTTCTCACGCTCCTCTGTCTCCAGATCATTGTAGAATTTGAAGATGTCTTGTGACAAGCTGATACTGTTGCCCAGACCTTGCTGTTCTAAGTAGGCGGTAACAATGTTGTCGACTTTCTGGCGCTTTTCCGTTGTTAGTTGGCGATAGTAATAATCATCCTCGGTACGAATGGACCGCATCATATTGTCGGTCATCTTCTTTAGTCTGTTGGTTACAATCCGATCTACGCGCTCCAGGTCATCACTGCTTAGAGAGTTGTAGACAGCCAGTTGTCGCTTGGTTAGAATCGCATCGACTTCTGAAATAGAAGAGGATAGCTTCCTGGAAATAATTTGATTAATTATTTCCGTTTCACTATTATCAAAGTTGTAATCGTCTGTAAATAAAGAATTTCTACCTGCGATGGTATTTTCTCCGGAAACATCGGCGATAAGCTCTTTTTTTGAATCCATCGAAAACTCATAGATATCAAATTTTCCTACCGACTCATCAAGTTCTCTATTGGAGGATAGAAATCCTTTTCCGCTACCCAGATAAAAGAAAATGTCGTCTTTGTAGGAGTTAAAGGGAATTCCTGCATTGTAAATTTCTGCTGAAGCAAACTTTGCTCCTCGTGCTACATAGATATCGTATCCTCCAAAGCCTCTGTGACCCTCCGAGGCAAAAATCAGTGCGTTTTCTTTCTGTAAATACACTGGTGATACTTCGTTGAATGAGGTATTGATCTCATCTCCTAAATGAATGGGTGGCCCCCAGTTTTCACCACCTGCATTGATGCTCATCCAAATATCCAGTGCGCCTACCCCACCTTCTCGGTCTGAGACAAAAAAGAGCGTATCTCCTCCAGCAGTTAAGCTTGGATGCTTAGAGTTGATCCCAATTTCGTTGATATTGTAGTTTAAAGGAATCGGGTCGGACCACCTTCCTCCTGAGAGAGAGGAAACATAGATTTGACACACTCCACCATCTCCACTACAGTTTGTGTAATAAAATTTAGTAAGGTCTCTATTAAAAGTCCCAGAGCCGTCTCCACCCTTGCTATTGATCACTTTTTCAAACCTGTCTTTTTCTTCCATGACCTCCCAGCCACCACTTTCGCTTCTTTTAAATCTGTATAGATCTGCAAAAGACTCTCCAAATTGAGGTTCTAAAAGACTTTGTTTTCCATTTGATCTTGCGGATGTGAGGTAAACAGAATTGTCATTATTCGCAGAAATAGCGGCATAATCACTGTATTCAGAATTTACCGGTACTTGCAAAACAGAAAATCCTCGATCGGGATGTACCATGCTGATTTGGTTGAGCGCAAGCTGGCACCCATCTATCTCCACTTTGCTCTGCTTGTAGATGGCCCTGTACCTTTCGTCCTCGTGAAGGTCATTAGCCACCATAAACTCACTGAAATCTTGAAAGCTCTTGAGCGCTGCATCGTACTTTCCGCCAAGCTTTTGCATCAGCGCGTAGTAGTAGCCGCCCAGTGGAAATCGTACATCCTGATCTTGCGCAAGCAGTCCGTAGTAATATTCGGCAGATTGATAATCTTGCATCAATCGATAGCACTCACCAAGCCGAAACTGAGCTTTTAAGTTTTTTTCGTCCAACGTTAGGGCCTCCTTATAATCAGGAATTGCGCGGATGTACTGGTTTTCTTCAAAATATTGGTCTCCCTGTTGTACCAGCTTACTAGCAAGTTTTGCGTTCTCCTGCGCGTGCGCTAAAAATCCGATCAGTAGTAGTGTGATTAAAGGGGCTATTTTCATATCAGTATCTTAGTGACCAATACCAGTAAACATCAATGCGGACCAGCTATTGTCTTCTTTGAATTGATTTTTTAGGCTGCTTTGAGCGGATCTAAAAGCAGTAAAGGTGTCCTCTCCACGAAATAGAGCAGCATAGAATTTCTTAGTAAATACAGTCATTTTATTTTCATCGATACTACGTAGTGTAGTAACTACTGCTCTTGCACCAGCTACACAGAATGCTCGGACAAGTGCGTGAAGGCTCTGTCCATGATCGATATGCTTCAGGTTCGATGACACTGTGCTTAAAATTACTAATCGTGTTCTTTCTAATTCAAGATTCAGCACCTCATATACCGATAAAACACCATCATTTTCAGGGATTGACGGTATGTTTCTCGTATACTTCTCGTAAGAATCTGCAATTCCAACGAAAAATAGGCCAGAACGATACAATGAAGTCTGTTCAGGAATTTTGGCGCTTATAAAATTTTCTTCACTGTCCAGAAAGACAGGAAGATTCAAGTGTAAAATGGTTGGATGATAGAGGGAGCGAAGGTGGTATTCATTGGCATTAGCCTTTTGATATTGCTTCAAACTCCAGCTAGCAGTATTATTGGAGAGATCCTCAGTGGAATTCTTGTTAAAGCCAGCTAAATCTTGCCATGCTGTGTGGGTGAATTGAGGATTGCTGAAAACGCACAACTTTTTTTCTTGGGTTTTAGGAGTAGCACGAAAGAGATCGTGTGTGCTACTCAAATAGCTTACATACTGTGTATCAAATACAAATTCGTTTTTGTTGATTTTGAAGCCGTTGGGATTCAAGTCGTAATAAAGACCATCAGGGACTACCAATAGCTGTTTGGCATGTTTGGTTTTATCTACAAGAGGCTTCCAAAAGGCACGGTAGATTCCCTCACCTTTCAGATTGAGCACGCTTCCTCGCGTACATGCAAGCGCTTGATTTCCCGGAATAAGATCAGTGGTTCCCAAGTAGGTGTGATTTATGCTTTTGGCTTTGCCATTAAAAATTATTGCCAGGTATTTACACTGTTCTGAAAATCCATAGAAGCTACTTTTCTGGTCATCTAGTGCAGTATATTCATTGATTTTGATCAGCTCTACTAAAGCTTCATTTTCCTTCACGCGGTTAAGTACAGCGCTCCAAGTAAGTTTTTGATAAGGTAGTGCCTCCTCAAATAATTCAATATTTTCGGCTAGATATTTTTCTTGCGCAGCAATATCTGCTTCCACTTGATAGATGTTTACATGAAAGTCAGATAGCTGATCCACACCCATCTGATAATAGCCAGCAAGCAGTTGCTTTTCCGTTTTCCATTTTTCAAACGCTGATACCAGTGCTTCATTTCGAGATGACAACACATTCTTCTCCATCTTCTCGTAGGAATGAAGAGGGATTGATTTTGTCTGTGCCTGAAAATCAAAAATCTGTTTGATTAGCTCGGGTCTTGTGTCCAAAAGTGAACTTGCTATTGAGTGATATCTTTTTACATCTTCTCTTATTTGCAAGAAAAATTGCTCGCGTTGAGATTGGGTCATAATGGGAAAGAGCGCCTGGATTTGATTAAGCTGAATCAGAATTGATTTACGAAATTGCTCTTCAGCAGCCGATAAGTTTTTAGCTGCGAGAAAGTGCATGCCAGTGTAATCGAGGGCACTCCCATATGCAGGATGATCGGGTCCAAGCGATTTTTCACGTATCTCCAGAACCTTTAGGTAGTAGGGCTCAGCTTGTGCTTCTCTACCATTGCTGCTCAGTAAAATACCAATGTTGAGCAGGGTTGTCGCATAGTTAGGATGATCTTCACCGTAAAGCACTGCATCAATTTGCAATACTCGCTTATAGTACTGCTCTGCCTGAGAGGGGTTGCCCAACCTTCGCTCAGTACGGGCTAAATTATTTAAGACATCTGCCGCATAGGGATGAGATGGACCAAAACGATTTTCAAATTTTTCTAGTGCATCTAGCAGTAGTTTTTGTGCTTCTCTATTTTTTCCTTTCGTGAGTGCGATTGATCCAAGGTTGTTTTTAGCGATTGCATAAAAAGGGTGCCATATCCCCACATGCTCATCTGAAGATGAAACCACTTCTTTAAACATTGCCTCCGCTTTATCATATTCATTGATTTGCTGATACAGAATCCCTAAATCGTTAAGTGTTTCTATGATCAATATGGCTGCCTCGTCTGGAATTGACTTTTTTATGTCGAGAATTTCTAGGAGCAAAGACTCTGCCTCGTTGTATTTGCCGAGCTTCTCATAAAAAAGTGCCAGGTCTTCCAGTGTTTCAGCTCTTTGAACATCATAGGATGGTCCTAAAGATTCATAAATAGTGCTACTAAGACTGATGAACTTTTCTCCCTCCAGTATATCTCCTGTAAGCATAAAAATTCGACCTCTATGTGAGCAGATATCCGCAAAATCGGGAGATAGTTCTATACCCATTGCCAAAAGTCCATTGTAGCATTCCTCGTAGATGCTCAATGCAAGGGTGTAGGATCCTGCTTCCTCATAAATCCTTGCCAGCTTCGATCTTGCGATCAAATAGTCTACATTCCATTCCTGTTTTTTCTCCAGGATGCGCAGTGCCTGTTTCACGTTCTGTCGGGCAAGATCAAACTCTACTTGTTCCAGGTAAATAAGTCCTGCGTTGATGAGCGCATCGGCATAACTTTTCTCATCAGGAATTCCTGCCTTTTCGTGATAGACAAGTGACTCACTCAGTTCTCGCTCTGCCTCTTGAGGATCGAGAAACATCAAATGCAAAAACCCAAGGTAATTGTGAACTTTGGCTTGCTGGAGATAGGTCATTCTAGGCTGCTCCAGATTAAGAATAGCTTCAAAAGCATCAAAAGCTTGCTGCCAGTGATTCTGCTCCAAAAGAGTGGCTGCCTTCTGTATTTCCAGACTTACTTGCTGTGCCTCTGTTGTAAAGAGCCATAGCAATATCAAGAGAGAGCAAATTGCTTTTCTCATACGGTGAGTTGTGGTGAACAACTACGAAAGATAATGCATGAAGGTCGGAAAGGACTCCCCATAACCAGTAAAATGCTCAGTGTTGGCTATTATATGACCAAGTGGAAACGGATGCTAACTACCCACTCGAAAAAAATTAGAAAAATATGGTACGCTAATTCTTTTTATTTGCGGCAAATTGCTAAACATGATAGGAAGACTAAAAGTGTACAATTCAGCCTCTCGACAGAAGGAGTTGTTTGAGCCTCTTAATCCTCCGCATGTTGGTATGTATGTCTGTGGGCCTACAGTTTACAGCAATGTACACCTTGGCAATGTACGCACCTTCCTTAGCTTCGATGTAGTAAATCGCTATTTACAATTTTTAGGCTACAATGTCCGGTACGTTAGAAATATCACTGATGTTGGACACTTATCCGATGGAGGAGAAGACAAAATCTCGAAAAAAGCGAAGTTGGACAAGCTTGAGCCTATGGAGATCGTGCAGAAATACAGCAATGATTTTCGAGAGGTGATGAGTTTGTTTAATGCACTCCCACCCGACATTGAGCCTTCCGCTATTGGTCATTTAATGGAGCAGATCGAAATGATCAAAAGATTGATTGAGAATGGATTTGCGTATGAATCGAATGGATCAGTCTACTTTGATGTGGAGAAATTTGATGAAAAACACCAGTATGGAAAACTTAGCGGAAGGCAAATTGAAGATCTCATCAGCGACACAAGGTCTTTAGATGGAGGGAGTGACAAAAGAAATCCGCTAGATTTTGCATTGTGGAAAAAGGCTGCCCCTGAGCACATTATGAGATGGAAAACCGAATGGAGTGATGGCTTTCCTGGTTGGCATCTGGAATGTTCTGCAATGAGCACCAAGTACCTCGGTGAGGAATTTGATATTCACGGTGGAGGGATGGATTTAAAATTCCCACACCATGAATGTGAGATTGCTCAAAACCAGGGATCCCATGGTAAGTCTGGTGCTAAGTATTGGTTGCACACCAATATGCTTACGGTGAATGGGCAAAAGATGAGTAAATCGCTTGGAAATTCCTTTCTTCCTCGCGAGTTGATCTCAGGTGAACATGAGCTGCTAGATCGTGGCTACAGCCCGATGACGATTCGCTTTTTTATGCTGCAAAGTCATTATGCCAGCACATTAGATTTTTCAAATGAAGCGCTGGAGGCTGCGAGAAAAGGATACATGCGGCTTGCAAATGGCATGCGACTTATCCAAGACATGGAGTGGGTAGTGGATGATGGTAAGATCAATGAAAAGCAGCAAAAGCAGGTAACACAATTTTGTGATAATTGCTATCATGCCATGAATGATGATTTCAATACTGCGCTTACCATTGGTCATTTGTTCAATTTGGTAAAAAAAATAAACTCCCTAAATACAGGCCAGCTGAAATTTGGTGAGTTGGGTAAAGAAACCTTTCAGCGTATGAAAAGCACGTTTTTGGGCTTTTCGAATGATGTTTTGGGACTGAAAGTGGAGGCAGAACTAGATTCCTATCGCCTTATAGAGACCATACTTGCTGAGTATAAAGATGCAAAGTACAACCGTGATTATGAGAAGGTGGATAAGCTGCGAGCAGCGCTAAAAAAGGATGGTGTCGTGGTAAAAGATATGAAAGACAAGATTGACTGGGCCTTCGAGGAATGAGAATTCTTACATAATTTTTAAAGAGTTAGCCAGTAGTTCGGATCGCAATCACCGGATCCATTCTTGCTGCCATCAATGCAGGCACTATTCCGGATAGTATCCCAATCACACCTGCCACTCCCAAACCTAAAACGATGTTCCCAAAAGTCAAGATAAGATCAAGGTTGCCCAGACTTACAAATGAAAGCAACCATACAAGCAAAATGCCTACAGCACCTCCAATCAGGCTCAGGAATACCGCCTCAAATAGAAATTGAAAGAGAATAAAGTAGTTTTTTGCGCCTAGTGACTTTTGCAGTCCTATGATGCTGGTTCGTTCCCTTACAGATACAAACATGATATTGGCAATACCAAAGCCTCCCACCAAAATTGAAAAACCCCCAATTGCCCAGCCTGCAATCCCGATCACACTAAAAATAGAGCCTAGGATATTCAAAAATGCCTCCTGTCGATTCACTGAGAAATTATTTTTTTCTTTTGGTTTCAAGCCTCGTTTCGTACGAAGGAGCCCAGTAATTTCAGCTTCCAGCTCTACCAGTCCCAGGTCTTCTTCGCTACCTTTCACACTGACGAGCGTTTCCACACCTCGATTACGACCGGAATAAAATATCTTTTGGAATGATTTGAATGGAATGTAAATATTCTCGTCATTTCCAGAGCCGCCGAGAATCCCATCGCCCTCTTCTTCCAATGTGCCTATTACCACGTATTTTAGGCCTTTGATCTTTATTTCTTTTCCCAGGGGATTTTCACGGGGAAATAAAGTCTGTTTCACTTTATGTCCAATAATCGCTACGTTTTTTGCGGTGGAAGATTCTGAAAGTGTAAAATACCTACCTGCTATGATATCATCTTCAATATCGTAGACCTCTTTATGGGTATGAGAAATACCGATCAAAATTGTTCCTGCGTAGCTGCTGCTCTTGTATTTTGGTGTTTGATTTTCGACAATAGCGAAAATGGTAATCCCCTCTGCGTTCTGTAGATTTTCACGCAGGAATTCGTATTCCTCGTAATTTGTGTATGGTCTTTTAAAATAGATCCACCAAGGCAGGTTTGGATCAAAATCATACGGGAAGCGACGGATATCCAAATTATTGGCATCTAAAAACTTGAGGCTGTCATTAACGCTTTTTTCAAGCGAATCTACCAGCGTAAAAACAGAGATGATAGAGAAGATGCCTACTGTTACACCTAAAAGAGAAAGTATTGTGCGCAATACATTCATTTTCAGGGCGCTCCAGGCAAAATTGAAACTTTCTAATATGAGTTTAATAATTAGCACAGAAGAAGGGCGAGGTTTGATTGGTCTATAAAAAGCGTACGTCTTTTCACTAAAAGTGTTTTATCTGGTTAAAGGTCATCCTTTTTTCACGAAATATCGCAGCTGGGCAGCTAGTATTAGTTCCACAAGTTGTCTTTATTTTCTTTAATTTTGCGCTCTTTTCACCTAAAAATATTCGTGCGTTTATGGGAATGAAGTTATCCGAATTCAAGTTCGATTTACCATCCAGTCTGGTTGCGTTGCATCCGACAGATAATCGAGATGATTCACGATTGATGGTGGTACATCGAGATAGCGGTGAGATTGAGCACAAGACCTTCAAAGATGTAGTTGACTATTTTTCGGATCAGGATGTTTTCATCGTCAATGATACAAAAGTTTTTCCCGCGCGTCTCTACGGTAACAAGGAGAAGACAGGTGCGAAAATTGAGGTATTTCTCTTAAGGGAACTCAATTTTGATATGAAGCTGTGGGATGTTTTGGTAGATCCTGCCAGAAAGATCCGAGTAGGGAATAAGCTGTACTTCGGTGACGGTGAGTTGGTGGCAGAAGTGATTGACAATACCACAAGCAGAGGAAGAACCATTCGGTTTCTGTTTGATGGAGATCAGGCCAGTTTCTACAAAATGATTGACGCCCTCGGGGAAACTCCGCTGCCTAGGGAGATCAAAAGGTCTACGGAACCAGAGGATCGTGAACGATTTCAAACCATATACGCGAAAAATATTGGGGCTGTTGCTGCACCCACCGCGGGATTACACTTCACGCCACAGCTTATGAAGCGCCTTGAGTTACAAGGCGTTGATGTTGCAGCAATAACCCTACACGTGGGGCTAGGCACCTTTAGGTCGGTTGATGTGGAGGACCTGACCAAGCACAAGATGGATTCAGAGAATTACTGGGTTGAGAAACCAGCCGCAGATCGGGTAAACCAGGCGCTGAAGAATAAATCGAAAATTTGTGCAGTGGGTACTACTGTCATGAAGACGCTGGAGTCTTCGGTCTCAGCAAATGGAAAGCTGAAAGAAAATACCGGATGGACAGACAAGTTTATATTCCCGCCATATGACTTTAAAATTTGTGATGCTTTAATCACAAACTTCCACCTCCCGGAATCCACACTTTTAATGATGGCCTCAGCTTTCGGCGGATATGAACTGATCCAGGAAGCATACCAGACAGCAATAAAGGAGAAGTACCGATTCTTCAGCTATGGAGATGCTATGTTGATCGTATAGCAGAAGATGAAAAAGTACGCCATTATCGTGGCAGGTGGTCTTGGGTTGCGAATGGGTACTTCCATACCTAAACAATACTTGGAGATAGATGGTACTCCGATCATTATTTTAACGATAAGGAAATTCCTGTCCATTGTTCCTGGAGTTCAAATCATAGTAGTAGTCCCGAAATCGCACAGAACTTTTCTGGATACAGCAATGCAAGATCATCCTGTTGACGGTACAATTTTGATTGCTGAAGGTGGTGATTCTAGAACAGCGTCGGTTCAGTCTGGTCTATCCAAGATTGATGGAGAGGGATTGGTGGCAATTCATGATGCCGTCAGACCCTTTGTCAATGAAAAGACTATACTAGCTTCTTTCCATGCTGCTGAGCAAAAAGGATCAGGAGTGGCATCCGTGCCATTAAAGGATTCCATACGAGAAGTGCTTCCTGAGGGTCAATCACAGGCAAGAGATCGAGCTAAATATGTGCTTGTACAAACTCCACAAACCTTTCAGGTTGGACTCATTAAAGACGCCTATTCCCAGATTGGCCAAGGAACTGTCCATACTGATGATGCTACCGTTTTGGAGAAAGCCGGAACGGCAATTTCGTTGGTAGAAGGGAGCTATGAAAATATCAAAATAACTACTGCTGAAGATTTGAGATTTCGGCCATCACTTTAGCCTGATTTTAAGACTGTAGCTGCTTGCAAGGGCTCTTGCAGGAGTGCTTAACACCGTTTGGAAGCTATCTTTAAGCTATGAGAAAATTCTATCTGAAAAAGACTATTACTGCATTTTCTGTACTCTGTTTTGTGCTTTCTACTTGTGTGCCTAATCAAGGGTTCGACAGAAAAAACCTGTTAAATAATTTCGCCGAAAATATCATTCTTCCGGCCACTTCCGCTGTAGTGAACTCCGCGAAGGAGTTTAACAATACCATTGAATTACTTCAGGCAAGAAAGGATTCTACAAGCCTTTTGAATGCGCAAAAAGCATGGGACCAACTGTATCAAGATTGGATAAAGGTGGGTTTCTTGAATTTTGGTCCTGGAGGATCCGAAGGGCGCAGACGAACATTAGCTGAAGAAGTGGCATCATGGCCGGTAAGTACTGATGAGATCGAGCAAAAGATCAGCGCTGGTGATTTTGGTCTTGATGACGCTAAGCGAAACAGTAGAGGTCTACTTGCAATTGAATACTTACTTTTTGCGGAGGAGCCCAGCGATTTTCTATCCGCCACAGACCTGGCTCTAAGACTTTCCTATCTACAGGCAATTACCTCTCAGGTAGTGGCACAGCTTGGCCAATTTCAGGATACCTGGGAAAAAACTTATCTGCAGGATTTTATAAGTAATGATGGCACTTCAGTCAAGAGTTCAGTAACGCTGGTTTACAATGAGATTGTAAAAGCTTTGGAAACCAATAGAGACATTCGCTTGGGAATACCGATGGGTTTTATCGCCGGGCAGTCCGGTCCGCAACCGGACTTGGCGGAAGCACGGTTTAGCCAAAAGTCTATAAACTACCTTTTTCTACATCACCGTTCTTTGATCAATTTCTGGCGTGGAATCGGTGCAGATGGTGTTGATAGACCTGGATTGGAAGATTATTTGGGGGCAGTTCAGGGAGGGCAGGATCTGGCCGATCGAATCAATCTTCGCTTAACAGAAGTGGAAAGAACTATGAACAATGTACCACTAGATCAGACTTTTCGGACATTGGCAGGGGAAGGAAATGCTGATTTAAATGATCTGCATGGGCAATTCAAGGCATTAACACCCTTATTTAAAGGAGAGTCCAGTAGTCTACTAGGTCTGGCGATCACTTTTAGCTCTGGAGATGGTGACTAAAAAATGCGAGCACGTTAATTTTCCTCCGTATCGCTGATCTTCTGAACTAAGCTAGCTGACGTAGGTTTCTCTTGCATAATTCAAAATCTAAGAGAATACCATGAGATATATGATATATTGTTTGCTACTAGTTTGGTTAGTAGCATGCCAGCCAGCACAAAATGCTGGCGAAGATGCGACCTCACCGCAGGAGGTAAATGTGTATACACACCGTCACTATGATGTGGATCAGCAGCTCTTTAAAAAATTTGAAGACAGCACAGGCATCAAAGTCAATGTAGTGAATGCAAATGCAGACGAACTCATACAAAAAATGGAGGCAGAAGGAGAAGCGTCTCCCGCAGATGTACTCATTACAGTAGACGCAGGCAGGCTCTCTAGGGCGAAGGAGAAGGGCCTATTGCAAAGCATCAATTCTACTTTTCTGAACAATACAATCAGTAGCAATTTAAGAGACGAGGATAATCACTGGTTTGCACTGACCAAAAGAGCCAGGATCGTAGTTTATGCGCTAGATCGGGTAGATTCTTCGGAACTATCTACTTATGAAGCACTTAGCGATGAAAAGTGGAAGGATAAAGTAGTAATTCGCTCATCCTCCAATATCTACAATCAATCGCTATTGGCTTCAATTATTGCCAATAATGGAGAAGAAGTTGCTCGGGAGTGGGTAGCAGGTGTCGTAGAAAACATGGCTCGTGCTCCGAAAGGAAATGATCGTGACCAGGTAAAAGCAGTAGCAGCAGGTGAAGGAGATTTGGCTGTGGTGAATACGTATTATGTCGGCCGTATGCTAAACTCAAAGGACCCTATTGACGTAGAGGCCAGTGAGAAGGTGGGTATTTTCTTTCCGAATCAGGACGGAAGAGGTGCTCACATAAATATCAGCGGAGCTGGAGTAGCTAAATATGCGCCCAATAGAGAAAATGCGATCAAGTTTATTGAGTATCTCGCCTCGAAGCCTGCACAGGAAGTATTTGCTGATGCTAATTATGAGTATCCTGTGCATCCGGATGTAGCTCCATCAGCATTGCTGCAGTCCTGGGGGTCATTTAAAGAGGATGAGCTTGCTTTAAATCAACTGGGTGAGTACAATAAACTGGCCAATTTAATATTTGATGCCGGTGGATGGCCGTGATAGGTGAAGTCTGGTTCTGAGTGAATAGCCAGGGATGGATTTCTTAGTTCCTACCCCTAAGAAATTAAAATTCAGCATTTTTCAACAGCATCGATTTGTTTTAGCCTTATCAGGCCTTAGCAATTCGATGCTGTTTTGTGTTTTAAAAGATTTAAACCGATCTTCTCAGAGTTATCTCCACTTAATCGTCTAGTAGGAGATAAAAATTTCCATTGTCTGTAGATAATTTCACTTCCAGAGGGATATTACGATTTTCATCCAAAATCGCATAACTGGTTTTATCCCTGGGGAATTGTTTGATAGGAGGAAAAAGCAGCTCGTAATGTTTCTGATTCTTTTTACTCTCTTCTTTCTTAGGAAGCAGATCAAAACCAAAGACCCTATTCGCGATATAGAACCTTAAAGTTTCATTTTTTTCCATATTAAGCGCTTGTCCCCGTACGTACATGTATGCACCCAGCGCATCTGTAAAGTCAGGACCTTCTACAGGGTAGGTTGTGATGCGGGTCTCATCTTTATCTTCTCGATAGGTTTCTACATAAATGGAGTCTTGATACCTAAACTTATCATGCTGGATGTTTTCACGTTTTCCTTCCCTCAGCGCTCTTAGCGCTCGGTGAGGTTTAAAGGTTTTTGCATTCAAGTAGGATTCAAATTCCAGATTCAGGTTGGCGAAAATCTTAAGCCAACCAACCGTGCGAAGATTGAAGTTGACTTTATAGTGTGGTTCTCCATTGATGTAGTGAAATTGAGAGTCGTTCGTCACGTCCGCTTCACCTATTTTAAACCAGCCGTATTTGATTTTGTAGCTCAATTGCTCACCCCTGAGGTGATTGTTATTTTCCTGAAAGGGAGTTTCGTTTTGTTGCGCATTTACTTGCAATGCCAATAGAATAATCAAGCTAGGAATTAAGATTTTCATGTGTATTTCTACTATTATATCAGCGTTCTATATTTTTCATTCAGTTCAGAGATGATATTGTCCCAGCTCAATTCCCGTGCGTAGTTTAGCGCATTGCTTTTTAATTCGGCGTAGTGCGCTGGATCATCGATCAGTAAATCGATCTTTTCTTTAAATAAATCCTCTCTTTTCGGCTCTAGCAGGTACCCGGTTTCTCCATCTTTCACAATGTTCTTAGGACCACCTTCATTTGCCGCAATTACCGGAATCCCTGAAGCCATTGCCTCCAAAACTACGTTACCAAAGGTGTCGGTCAGTGAGGGAAAAACAAAAATATCTGCGGAAGCATAAACTTCAGAGAGTTGCTGACCGATTAGTTTACCGGTAAAAATGGTCTTCTGTGAATCTGCCTCACGTTCCATTTTCTGCTTTTCCGGGCCATCTCCGGTAATAATCAGTACCGAATCTTCTCGCATAATGTGACTAAGCCGAATAAGCATATCGGTCTCTTTGTAATGAACCAATCTGCTTACGAAAAGGACCTTTGTTTTATCTTCAGCACCCCACGATGAGATCAGATTAGCAGATCGGTGTTCGGGATTGAATTTTTTTCCGTCAATACCTCTTCCCCAAATGCCAATTTTCTTTGATGGTAGACCTCTTTCAGCAAGAAATTCTTTCATGGAGCGTGTCGGGGCAAGGACCTGCGTAGCTCGCTCGTACAGTCTTGTGAAATTCCTATCCACCAACTTTTTAAGTAGTGATTTGAAAGGTAGCCATGACACATAATCAATGTAGCTACTAAAATGAGAGTGGTAAATCGCAACGTTGGGGATACCTTGGAGCTTGGAGTATTTTGTAGCGTATTTTCCTAAAAGTGAAGGGGAGCTCCAGTGTATCAGGTCGGGCTTAAAATCATCTAACCTTTTAAAAATCTCTCGTCTTTTTCCTGGGATGGCAAATGGGTAATCTCTTGCGTACGGAAATTTTAAATGGGGACATAACACTACTTCGTAAGGAAAATCAGTTGCTTTGGGCGGAAGGCAGGTAAAGAAAATGGGCGTTATGTTCATCTCGTCCAGTCTTGAAATGATTCTGAAGCTGGTATTTGCCACCCCATCCATATTTTCCCGTAGGATATCAATAAAAAAGGCGACCCGAATTTTCTTCATTTTCCATGCAAATGTCTGCAGTGCGAAAATGTCTAAATTTTGCCAGAGTGACTTACTATAACCTGCCGGATATATCTTCTTGTCTTAAAGTGGTTGAAGTTAAGAAGGCAAGTTTTAGCAGTATTTCCTACTATTCAATGACTGGCATTTGGGTTTTGGTCCCAACTTTACTCGGTAGAAAATAGCACTAAGCAGCTTTGGAGAAAAGAATACTTTTCATATCACATAAATATCCACCGTCAACAGGCGGGATGCAAAAGCAGAGCTTTGAGTTGATCACCAATGTGGAGCGAGCGGAGCCTGTGTACAAGCTGATCTTTAAAAGCCGGTATCCTAAAATATTTTTTCTACTCACAGTGTATCTAAGGGCATTTTTTCTTCTGTTGAAAGACCCCAAGATCCAGGTGGTTCATGCCAACGATGGGCTTATGGCGCTCTTTATTAGTCCTCTACTTGCGATAAAACGCATTAAACTTTGTGCGACAATACATGGGTTGGATGTGGTTTTTAACCACCGGGCGTATCAGTGGTGGGTGAGGAAATACCTATCTCGATTTGACTTACTGATCGCTGTAAGTGAAGCCACCCGGCAGGAGTGTATTGCCAGAGGGGTACCGGAGGATAGGGCGATCTTCATACCTAATGCAGTGGAACTTCCTGATCATGTCGGTAGAGAGGAAAATTACTTCCATTGGGTTGAGAAGGAGTATGGATGCCAGGCCAAAGGAAAAGCCATCATTTCTTCTGTGGGGCGTCCTGTCCCTCGTAAAGGGTTTGCATGGTTTGCGAGGGAGGTTTTACCAGCGGTACCTGACGCTAAATACCTGATTGTTGGTACCAAAATTGAAAATGGGTGGGTTATTTCTTTTCTCAGAAAGGTCCTTAGTAAGAAGCTTTTTCAAAAAGCCTGCATCATGTTAGGAGTGCCGCTGGATAACATTGAGCTAGGTGATCTGGCAGCTAAAAATGATCAGATTGTGCTGTTGGGTAAGATCCCTTACGATAAGCTACTCCAGACCTATTTGCATACTGATATTTTCGTAATGCCCAATCGGCATGTAGAGGGTGATTTTGAAGGCTTTGGACTTGTGGCGCTTGAGGCTGCCTCCCTTGGTGCCATTTGCGTGGCTTCTGAAGTGGATGGGATTCCTTCTGCTGTAAAAGACGGTGAGAATGGATTTTTACTTCCAGCTGGCGACAAAAAGGCATGGACCTCAAAGATTAAGCAACTTACGACTACCTCACTATTGTCAGAGGCTAGAGCAAAGTTTGAAGCTTACTTCAATCAACAGCAAATGTCTTGGGAAGAAATGAGCGCTCAGTATTTAGCAGCATTCGAGCAGCTCCTCGCAAACGAGTTTAAGGGCAAAGCCTAAAAATTGGGATCTAAAAATGCTAGAAAAGATGCTGGAATGCATCACTCAGTTTAGAGAATGGCTTAATTGCAATCTTAAACTTTTTGAATTCACTTGCTTTCAAATTGTGTTTTGAGATGCAGATTTCTTTGAAGCCCAATTTTTCTGCTTCGTTAATTCGCTGCTCTATCCGAGCTACTGGACGGATCTCGCCGCCCAAACCTATTTCCGCGGCGAAACAGTGATCGTCACCCACAGGCGCGTCTTCAAATGAAGAGAAGATTGCTGCACTGATCGCTAAGTCCAATGAGGTGTCTTGTACCTTAAGCCCCCCTGCGATGTTCAAAAACACGTCCTGGCTACTCAGTCTTAGTCCAAGTCTCTTCTCGATGACTGCCAGCAGCATGTTGAGTCTTTTGTGATCGTAGCCTGTAGTGCTACGCTGCGGAGTTCCGTAGCTGGTAGGACTTACGAGTGCTTGTGTCTCCAGGATCAAGGGTCTATTTCCCTCGAGTGTTGCACCCAAAGCCACTCCACTTAAGCCGGGCTCTCTTGGTGATATTAGGATTTCCGATGGGTTACTTACCTCTCGCAGACCAGTGGCGTTCATTTCAAACATTCCTAGCTCGGAGGTGGATCCGAAGCGATTTTTGATGGTGCGAAGTATCCTGTAGGACAAATGTCTGTCACCTTCAAACTGTAGTACTGTATCTACCATATGCTCCAGCACTTTAGGTCCGGCAATGGCTCCATCTTTATTCACGTGGCCAATCAAAAAGACAGGAATATTTGATTGTTTGGCATACTTCATTAGCTGGGCGGTACATTCTTTGACCTGCGAGATAGAGCCAACTGAGGACTCTACCCGTTCTGAGTGCAAGGTCTGTATGGAGTCTACTACCAAAACATCTGGCTCAAGTTTTTCTGTTTCTGCCAGCACTTTTGAAAGATCCGTCTCTGCATATAAATAGCAATCGCTGGTAGCCGACTGAATTCGGTTTGCACGCATTTTTATTTGCTCGGTACTTTCTTCGCCGGATACATAAAGCACTTTTCTTTTAATGTGAATGGCAACCTGAAGCATCAGTGTAGATTTCCCGATTCCTGGTTCCCCTCCCACAAGTACCAAAGATCCTGCAACAATGCCGCCTCCCAAAACCCGATCTAGTTCCGTCATGGATGTGGGCAGTCGCTCGCGGGCTACTTCTTCTACCGCTTCATCAATTTTTACCGGTTTGCTACGCTCTTTCGCAAACGGTTGCTGAATTGCCGTTTTCGAGGTGGACACCACCTCTTCGACATAGGTATTCCATTCTCCACAAGCGGGACAGTTACCCAACCATTTTGCACTCTCTGCGCCACAAGATTGACAGTAAAAAATGGTTTTCGTTTTCGCCATGGTGCGAAGATAGCTTTGGTAGAAGTTCAGCCTTATTTCAGATGATTAATTCATGGATGTTTCGATATATTTTTGCGCCCATGAACAGAGATCAAAAAGTATTTGAGCTGATAGAGGCAGAGAAAAGAAGGCAAATTGAGGGCATAGAGCTCATTGCTTCAGAAAATATCGCATCTCCACAAGTGCAGGAAGCAACTGGCAGCATCCTTACCAACAAGTATGCGGAAGGTCTTCCAGGAAAACGATATTATGGAGGCTGTGAGGTTGTGGATCAAATTGAGGATTTGGCTAGAGAGCGCGCAAAGGAACTATTTGGCGCGACCTGGGCTAATGTACAGCCACACTCCGGAGCACAAGCCAATGCAGCTGTAATGTTGGCATGCCTTCAACCGGGAGATGCTATACTTGGATTTGATTTGGCACACGGCGGACACCTCTCTCATGGGTCTCCTGTAAACCTCTCTGGAAAGTACTACAAACCATTTTTTTACGGTGTTGAAAAAGAAACGGGATTGATCAACTATGATCAATTAGAGGACACTGCCCGAAAAGAGAAACCAAAGATGATTATCTGTGGAGCATCTGCTTACAGTAGGGACTGGGACTATGCACGCTTCAGGGCCATTGCGGATGAAGTAGGAGCTATTTTGCTGGCAGACATATCGCATCCCTCAGGATTGATTGCCAGAGGTCTTTTAAATGATCCGCTTGAGTATTGCCACATTGTTACTACTACTACGCATAAGACACTGCGAGGACCTAGAGGTGGATTGATGATGGTGAGAGATGATATTGATAATCCATGGGGGTTGAAAACTCCGAAGGGCATTGTGAAAAGGCTTAGTAGCCTATTAGACTCTGGAGTGTTTCCGGGTACTCAAGGAGGTCCGCTAGAGCACATTGTTGCAGCGAAGGCGGTTGGTTTTGGAGAGGCATTGACTGATCAATACATGGCCTACATCTTGCAGGTAAAGAAAAATGCCGAGGTAATGGCGCAGGAGTTTGTAGCGAAAGGATATGACCTCATCTCCAAAGGAACCGAAAACCATCTGATGTTGATTGACCTTCGATCAAAGGGAATCACAGGAAAGCAGGCTGAGGAGGCACTCGGAAAGGCTGATATTACGGTAAATAAAAATATGGTGCCTTACGATGACAAGAGTCCGTTTGTGACTTCAGGTATGAGGGTAGGGACACCCGCGATTACTACCAGAGGACTGAAAGAAGCTGACATGAGCAAAGTGGTCAACTTAATTGTGCGCGTCATCGAAAATCATGAGAATGCCGAAGAAGTGGCGGCAGTCAAGGCAGACGTAAACAGCTGGATGTCTGGTATTCCATTATTTGAAAACTAATTCTGTTTTAGAGTAGATGCCTTTAGATCAAATCCCTGAAGAGAGGGAGATGTCCTTCTTAGATCATTTGGAGGAACTTCGATGGCATCTCATTCGCTCGCTTATTGCTATCCTGGTTTTCGCTATTTCAGCTTTTATTGCCAAAAGCTTTGTGATTGACACGGTAATATTGGGCCCTTCTAGGGTAGATTTTTGGACTTACCGAATGCTCTGTCAATTAGCTGAATTGATCAAGACCCCAGCCCTCTGTATCGACGAGCTCTCTTTTGAGTTGGTCAGCCGGAAGTTGAGCAGTCAGTTCATGACGCACGTGATCGTTTCATTTGTGTCTGGTCTGGTGGTGGGCTTTCCCTACCTATTTTGGGAGCTTTGGAGATTTATAAAACCTGGTTTACATCCAAAAGAAAGAAGGGCCTCCCGAGGGGCTACTTTTTCTGTGAGCTTGCTTTTCATTCTTGGTGTCTTATTTGGCTACTTTGTCATCGCACCGATTTCGGTACGCTTCTTTGCCAGCTATGAAGTCTCCGAGGCGTTACAGAATCTTTTTGACTTATCGTCATATATTTCAACAGTAACCTTAATTGTTCTTGGAAGTGGTTTGCTATTTCAATTGCCAGTGGTTGTTTACTTCTTGACCAAAGCAGGACTCATCAGCGCACGATTAATGAAAAAGTATCGTAAACATGCCATTATTGTGATCTTGGTCTTGGGAGCTATGATTACACCACCGGACCCTTTCAGCCAGGTGCTTATTGCCTTACCCTTAATGATGTTATATCAGCTAAGCATCTTCATTGCGCGCCGTATAGAAAAGCAGGAAGAACGAGCCCTTAGAAAGCGCGGCTAATGGTCAGCTCTTTTTAGATCAATTATGAGGTAAATCAGAAATTTCAATTCTCTTTGTGGCAAAGATGTTAATGACATGAAAATAGCTATTGGCGGAGACCATGCCGGATTTCAATACAAAAAGCGGCTGATCAAATTTTTGCAAGCCAATGATCATCAGGTAGATGATTTTGGTCCGGGCTCAGAAGAATCGGTGGACTATCCTGACCATGTACATCCCCTTTCTTCGGCTATAGCGGCAGATGATCATGATTTTGGTATACTCATTTGCGGTAGCGGAAATGGGGTAGCCATCACCGCGAATAAGCACGAGAATGTGCGCGCAGCGCTATGCTGGACCAGTGAACTAGCAGTGCTAGCAAGAGAACATAACGACGCAAATGTGATATGTATCCCGGCAAGATTCATTGCCTATGAGCTTGCGGAATCCTTAGTTTCGCTCTTCTTGAACACTTCTTTTGAAGGGGGCAGGCACCAACGCAGAGTGAGCAAGATCAATTGCTGAGCCTAAGCAAAATTGCCTTCTTTTATCAGGATTATTTCAGCTTTTTGACGAAGATATTGGGTGATATTTCTAGATAATCTTCTTGAATTTCGGGAAGTCGGAAAAGTACTTTAGGCATGACTTCCATTTTATCGATGATCCTTTTCGGCTGGGTCTTCTCCAAAATGTATTGAAAATTCTCAACGCCTTCATAAGTGTCAAGCTCAGCTTGAACCTCCTCACTTATTTCTTTAAATAGAAAGGGTGATTTGATGGTTTCAAGCTCGTAATTTGCGATATCCGTTCCTAAGATCATTGTGCCTGGTGGGATGGTGGCAGATGGAGTGGCTACTACGGTATCTGACGAATGCAGGTAATTATAGATGCAGGCTAGGTGTAGTCCAAAGATCAAGATTCCAGGCATGATTACTTTAAAGAAGGGTCTTTTTAAAAGGATGAAATAGTAGCTCCAGAAATAAGCTAATGTGGGTGCAAAGAAAATTAATTCGTGGCCTGAGCGCTCGTTGGATACAAATACCACCGCGACAGCACTGATGGATAAAATCCACATTACTTGCTCTACTTTTTGCTGAAAGTTGGTAAGTCGCACCGCACCATATTTTTTGACTATGGAAAGCAAAAGGATGCTTAGAAAAGGAGCGCTTACGATCAAGTACTTTGAATAGGGAAGTGCTGCGTCTGAGGGTTGGAAAGCACCGCTAAAGATTGCTCGTTCCATAAAGAGGTTCAAGGAACCTCTTAAATAGTAGTAAATGGCGCAAGCTGAAAAGACTAGCAGGAAACCGAAAAGGTAGAGCACCAGTCTTCTAAAGATGGCAGTAGAAAAAAGAATGAGCGAAAACAAAAAAGCCAATAAAAATATAGCGGCCGGTAAATAGATCATAGATGCAATACCGATGTATATGCCGCAACTCAGGAATAGCTCATCTGTCACTTGATTGCCGATCCTTCTAAAAACATTTCTCAGCGCCAGAAGCACAAAAGTTAGGCTCATTAGCTGTGGAGAGAGAGCTTTAAAATCAGGGATAGCAGAAATAACTACAACATAAATGAACGCAGGTAAATACCCATTTTCATCGTAAACCTTACTTCTAAGTAGTAGTGAATTCAAAATCCAGGCTTGGATGATGATCACAAGGGAACTGAGCACTTGTCCCGCTATTACGCTTCTTCCAAAAAGCCAGTCCACAACTTTAAAAACCAGGGCTGCAAGGGGGCCGGTATAGTCATAGGTTTCATCATACATTGCGAACCCGTTGCTCAGCCATTCTCCGAGCAGTTGCCATTTAAGTTCATAGTAGGAGATTTCAGTGATAAAGTATCCCTGTATTAACCTCACCAGTCCCAAAATGAGGAGGATAATAACTAACCTGTAAGGATCATTAATTCGGAAAAAACGTAGCAAAGCCTGGGGAAAAGGTTTCGGCAAAGAAATCACCAAATTAGCGAATGGATCAATTCACTTCTGTATATAATTGGGATATTTGTAAAGTATTATGGAGAGTAAGCGACAGACCAAATACAGTAGACAACTTCAAAAAGATCTTGCCGACATTTTTCAGCGTGATCCGTCTCACTATTTTAAGAATGCCTTGGGCACGATTACTGGGGTTTCAGTCTCGCCCGATTTAGGTCTGGTCAGGATTTACCTTAGTATTTTCCCGATCAATCAGGCAAAAGATGTTTTCGAACATCTTAACGATATAAAAAGTGAAATCCGCCTGAAGCTCGGGAAAAAGATTGGTGATAGAGTGAGGATTATCCCCGAATTAGCATTTTTTCATGATGACACTGAGGAGCAGGCCTCTAAAATTGATCGCTTGATTGATAATTTAAATATTCCTCCTGCCGATCCTGAATGAATCTGCCGTTTTACATCGCGCGGAGATATTTTCTTTCAAAGAAGAAAAAGAACTTTATCAATGTCATTTCATTGATTTCAATGGGTGTGGTAGCGATCGGTTCTGCCTGTTTGATTATCGCCTTGTCTTTCTTTAATGGGCTGGAAAGTCTTTTTAAAACCATGTACGGAAATTTCGATCCAGATATCGTGGTGTCACCATCTGAGGGAAAGTCATTTTATTATAATGCGTCACTTGAGTTCGAGATGCTGCAGCTAGAGGGTGTGAGTGCTATTTCCCAGGTTATTGAAGACAATGTTCTGCTTCGGTACAAGCAAGCGCAGCGGGTGGTGAGAATGAAGGGGGTGAGCAGAGCTTTTGACGTACACAGTGGTATTCAAAAGGCGATGGTATATGGGGAATTTCCGCTAGTAAAAGATAGTATAGGGTACGCGCTTTTAGGCAGAGGGATTCAATACGATTTATCTGTGAGTATGGAAAGTGATTTTTATGCCTTACAACTTTACTATCCACGAGATATTGGTCCCGGAGTAGTTAACCCAGATAAGATGTACCGCGTTTTAAACATAAATCCAGGAGGTGTATTTGCCATTGAAAAGCACTATGACGACAACTACATTTTCGTACCCGTAGAATTTGCCGAAAAGCTATTGAACTACAAAGATCAGCTTACCAACTACGAAATCTACCTGGATCCAAATGCAGATTCCAGAGATGTGAAAAATGAAGTGAGTCAGTTGCTAGGACCCTCTTTTGAGGTAAAGCTTGGGGAAGAACTGCACAGCGATCTTTTCAGGATTCTGAAGCTCGAAAAGCTCTTTGTATTCCTTACGCTCACGGCAATTATTGCAGTAGCTTCTATCAATATCTTCTTTGCTCTTACGATGTTGGTCATTGAAAAGAAGAAGGATATTTCAGTGCTTTTTTCCCAGGGTGCAACTCCTAATTTGATAAGAAATATTTTCCTAATGGAGGGATGCATTGTTGCTTTTACCGGCGCGGGTTTGGGACTGATCCTGGGTGTAGGATTAAGTTGGATACAGCAGGAATTTGGGCCGGTTACTATGGGCTTGCGTTCAGCAGTAATGGACAGCTATCCGGTAAAAATTGAAATTTTGGATATTGTAATGGCGGTATCTGCCATCGTGATTATCACCATCAGTGCATCATTACAACCAGCAATCAAAGCGAGCAAATCTTTTTCCTTGCGGATGTTGCCATAAAGATTCTGCCATTTTAGGCCTTCAACCATGCTGCATGTTGTAAAATTCTATAGTTTCGAGTAGGGATTGATTGGCTGTGATGGTTTGTGTGGTGAAATAGAATCTTTTTTATGAATTAGCAGCCAATTCAAGACCTAGCAAAAAGTAATTCGGTCTATCGGATCTATGGATACCGTCAAGTATAAACTGTGAACGTCTCGCCAAGCCAGCCTTTCCAGCTCATCTATTCTCTCTATGAGCATCCCTACTTGGGGTTTTTATTTGAGTCTTTCGTTGTGCAGCTCAATGAGAAGGGCAACCTGACTTATTCACACCAGAATATATCTTCTAAAAATGCCCTGGAGTTTGATTCTGGGATGGATGAAAATGACTATGAGATCATTAAGTTGATGGACGAGATCCAACAGGATCAGGTGGCCCAAAAATTTCAGAAGAAGCGACAAAAGGCGGACGTTTTTTTCCTTAAGACTTTTGATAAAGAAGTAGGCGATAAGTCTGTTCAGCGTGAGATCATACTTTACGTAGAGCGTAGAAGATCCAAAATTTTGTCCCTAATTGGCGGCAAGCGATTGTTCGAGATGGGCAAGGATGGGGAGCCTACGTGGAAGGAAATCAAGATCATGGAAGAAAAAGCAACTGTGCTTTTTCATTTCCGAAGGAATGATGACAATACGCATTACTTTCCTACCATAAAGCTGTGCGGCGAAAAAGTGGAGTTTATCAACAATGGGAGCTATTTGCTTTGTAAAGAACCAGCGTGGTTGGTCTCTCAGGACCGACTTTTCACCTTCGAAAAACCCATCAGTGGCGGGAAGATTAAACCCTTCCTTCAGAAAAAATTCATCCTGATTCCCAAGGAAATGGAGCCTACATACTACCAGAAGTTTGTGGCTCCTTTGATTTCGGAATTTGACGTCTATGCAAAGGGATTTGAGATCATGACGCACAGACCGTCGCCTAAACCCAGACTTACCATAAGTGAATTGCACGGGGAGCAGTCTACTAGCCTATTTGGATCTGAGCCCACATCTACGAAAGAAACAGACAAGCTATTGCTTGAGCTGTCGTTTGATTACGATCAATACAATTTTTCTGCTGATAAGCTAAGCAAGGTAAGTGTTTCGCTAGAGCAAAACGACGATGATTATACATTTCATCGCGTAAGTCGTGATCATGAAAAAGAAAAAGAAATCCTTCATGAGGTAACTGATCGGGGGCTACCCATGCGCAATTCTCGTGCTACTTATGCAAAAACGGCAGCATTTGACTGGATTTATACAAACTATGACTTTCTAAAAGACTTCACCATACGACAGACTCAGGGAGGTAAGAAATTTTTCTTAGGTGAGTCCAGCATTGATCTTGAGGTAAAGGAAGGTATCGATTGGTTTGACCTAAAAGCCAGGGTACGATTCGGAGAGTTTGAAATCCCCCTTGTAGAAATAAAGAAATGCATCGTAAAGGGCAAGTCCGAGTTGGTACTTCCCAATGGGGAGATAGGGATCATTCCTGCTTCTTGGATAAGTAGGTATAAAGATTTGTTTGCTTTTTCAGACCATGGGGATGAAGGTTTGAAACTGGATAAAATTCATGTCTCTCTGGTGCAGGAATTGAAAGAGGGAGAGTTTGCAAAGGTTATCATGGATCGTAAGCTGGAGAAGCTACTTTCTTTTGATAAAATAGAGGAATATCCTACGCCAGGGGATTTTCTGGGAGACTTGCGCGCCTACCAACTGGCAGGCTATAATTGGCTAAGATTTTTGGAGGCCTACAATTTTGGAGGATGCCTGGCTGATGACATGGGACTGGGAAAAACCATCCAGGCACTTGCGCTACTGCAACACCTCAAAAACGAGAATCCAGAGGCAACTAGTTTACTTGTGATGCCTACTTCTTTGCTTTACAACTGGGAAATGGAAGCCCGGAAATTCACACCTGACCTTAAGATCCTTAACTACACTGGCATCAATCGGAAGAAATGCAGTAAAGAGTTTACGAAATACGATTTGGTGATTACCAGCTATGGAACCACCAGAATTGATGCGGAAATCTTAGCCACTTTTTATTTCGATTATATCATCCTGGATGAATCTCAAGCCATTAAAAATCCCGATTCGCTGATCTCAAAAAAGGTACGGCTGCTCAAATCAAGAAGAAGGTTAATCTTGACGGGAACTCCGATTGAAAATAGCACTTTGGACCTCTGGTCGCAAATGAGCTTTCTGAATCCAGGTCTGCTAGGCAATGAGACGTATTTCAAAAAAGAGTACCTGGTACCTATTGAGAAAAAGGGCGATGAAGAAAAGACCAGAAAGCTTAACGCCATCATTAAGCCATTCCTACTGCGCAGAGAAAAAGGTCAGGTAGCCGAAGATCTACCCGAAAAGGTGATCAATATACGGTACTGTACCATGACTGAAGACCAGAAAAAGGTCTACGAGGATGAAAAAAATGCTTTCCGAAGCAAGATTATGGATGTGATTGACCTGGAGGGGATTGGTAAATCACAGATGCTGTTACTCCAAGGGCTTACACAGTTAAGGCAGATCGCCAATCACCCTAAGATGGTGGATGAAAATTACCAGGGAGCTTCGGGGAAACTGGAGGAAATCACCTATATGATTGAGAATTCCTGTTCAAAAGGGCATAAAGTCCTGGTATTCTCACAATTCGTAAAGCATCTCAAAATCGTAGCAGAATACCTGGAATCCGAGGGAAGGCCTTTTGCCTACCTGGATGGAACTACCAAAGACCGACAGCAGCAGGTAGAGAAATTCCAGCAACAAGAAGACATCAAGATTTTTCTTATTTCACTGAAAGCTGGAGGAACAGGCCTGAACCTCACTAAAGCTGATTACGTGTTTTTACTAGATCCGTGGTGGAATCCCGCTGTGGAGGCGCAGGCCATTGACCGTGCGCATCGTATAGGACAAATCCGAAAAGTCTTTGCCTACAAGTTTGTATCTAAGGATACCATTGAAGAAAAAATCATCAAGCTTCAGCAACACAAAGAAAAGCTGGCCAGTGACTTAATTACTGTAGAGGAGAGTTTTGTAAAAAGCTTGTCCAAAGGCGACATTCAGCAGCTTTTTGATTAATTTCTGATTTTATAGCAGGAGGGTCTTCGCTCCCTTCACATTTTCAAAAGAACGTATTCGGTTTAGCCGTGTTTACTGTTCTAAAATATTTACAGCTAGCAATCTTTCTTCAGCAGCCATATTGCCCGCAAAAGTTATTATTTAGTTCACGTGCCCTGAGGCAGGTTTCCCTGTTGGCACTTCTCTTACTTGGGTTATGCCAAAGTGTACCTGCCCAGCGAGAGTTTGGTTTCAAGTTGCCAAACAATACCAGAAAAGTAGAGATACCCTTTAAGCAGCACAATAACCTGATTGTGATTCCGATCACTATCAACCGCTTTCTTACGCTTAAATTCATTTTAGATACTGGGGTGGAAACAGCCATTCTTACCGAGAAGCTGTATGCAGATATTTTGAAGCTAAACTATCTACGAGAAATCTCTATTGCAGGGCCTGGTATCATTGATTCTGTGCAAGCTTATGTAGCCAATCAAGCAACATTCGCGCTACCAGGAGGCATTGTCGGGCAGAATATGAATGTCTTAGTGCTCAAGGAGGACTACTTAAAATTATCGGAAAATATTGGTGATGAGATACACGGAATTATCGGTTATGATGTGTTTAGTCGCTTTGTTGTTGATATTGATTATGATGAAAACATTTTGACCCTACACCATCCAAAAAAGTACAAGAAAAGCAGGAGAGCTATAACTGTGCCTATTGAGATCAGGTCGAGTAAACCCTTTGTTTCAGCCACAGTAAAGCAGGGCGATGAAAAGAAAAACTTAGATATTATGATTGATACAGGTGCCAGTCATGCGGCGCTGCTGGATTACCAATTTATCAATGGCATAGATGTTCCTGAAACCAAAATAGAAACGCGTCTAGGTCGAGGTATCGCCGGCGACATTCCCGGCTTTGTAGGCAGGATGGATTCTGTTCAGATTGACTGTTTTGGCTTTGACGAAATGCTTGTTTCCGCACCTTTTGAAGGGGCGTATAATAAAGTCATCAAAAGAGGGGCGCGTGTAGGTACTTTCGGGGGTGACCTGCTCACCAGGTTCAGGGTTACCTTTGACTACCCTCGAAAGCGAATCTATCTGCGAAAAGGAGATGAGTACAAAGACAACTTTGAGTACAACATGAGCGGGATGAATGTAAATGCGGTGGGAGATAACCTAGATACGCTAAAGGTGGTAAGCGTGGACAAGAGCAGTCCAGCATATGGTGCTGATATTAGGAAAGGGGATGTCATTCACACAATTAATGGAAAGAACCTTCGTACCCATCAGCTTTCCGATATTTTTTTTCTCTTACGATCCCGAGACGGTAAAAAGATACGATGCAAGATCTACCGTGGAGAGGAGAAACTCCGCAAAAAGTTTTACCTCAAGCGGGTGATTTAAAGTTTTCTCCTGTGATATAGAGTGATCTGGTAGCATTACTTTTTAGTTCTGCTTACGATTGTCGCACCCTACTCGGTGCTGATCGTTTTTCCATTTGTCAACAACCTGTAGTCAGCTATATTTATAAAGTGTAAAACCCTGCCTATGATATTGCGAAAAAGAATTCTCGCGTCAGCATTTTTTTTATTTGGTCTCTCTTTTATTGTCACCGCACAGTTCAACGTACGAATCGTTGCTGGAGCAACCAATACCAATATTAACACCAGCTCCCCCTTTATACCCACAGGAGATGACGCTGAACTCGGGGTAGACCTCATAATTGCGGCCCTTACCGCAGGCGACGTTACAATTAATGTGGGAGCAACAGGCTCCCAGCCTGGTAATATCACCTTAGATGTCCCGCTGGATTTTAATGGTATTGGCTTTGATAAAGTATTGACCTTCGTGGCGGAAGGTAGTATCATCCTTAACGAAAATATTTTTGATTCCGCTAACGGGGACCTTGAAAACCTAAATGTTGATTTTAGTGGATTTGATGGGGGCATTAGTGGTAACGCAATTTTTTCTAATGGAGGAGACATTAGTCTTACTACTAGTGGTTCAGATATTAGTTTTTCAGCAATTGAAAGTGCATCAATTGGTGGGTCTGGAGGTGATATTTCTATACAATGTCGTGACCTTCTAGTGACTGGTACTGGCCCCAACTCTTCTGGAGCTACTCAGGCTGGAAACATTAGCTTGACGCTCAGCGGTCGATTGTCTTCTTCAGTCAGCGTGATAGAAATGAGTGCAACAGGCCAAACAGCAGGTGATCTTTTTCTGGAAGCCGACCAAATAACCGAACCTTTGATTATGAACTTTGGTGCCACTAATGGAGAGGGTGCTGATATTGACTTTACAGTCCTGGGTTCGTCAAATGTTCTTATCAACACGCTCAATGTAAGCAGGACTCAAGGGAGCGGTACGATAAGTTTTGATGTACAAGGGAGCCTTACCATTGTAGGGAATGCTGACATGAGCGCTGCCGATGCGAATGGTGTGAGTTTCACCATTGAAGCCTCAGGAAATATATCGGTGGAAGATGTTTTTACTACCTCTACAAATGACGGAGGAGGAGATATTACACTTTTAAGTACCGGAGGAGACATCTCTGCATTCAATCTATTTTGCAGTGGGAGTTCCCGATCAGGGAATCTTAGTATTAATGCTCCGGGACTCATAAGTCTCGGATCTGTAGTAGCTGAAGGCGGTGTAGGATCGGTGGGTATCACATCTATTACAAACGATCTTGCAATAGACGACATAAGTACCAATAGTGCAACTGCGGGAGGAGGCAATATCGCGCTCTCCTCTGCGGGGCTCATTACAATTAACTCAATAGATGCTATTGGTTCATTGCCCGGTGGGATAGTGAGCTTGACTGCTGATGAGATGAACTTTAACGGATCTGTGAATTCAATTTCATCGAATGGAGGTTCTCTTTTTTTAGCTCCTAGCACGCAGAGTCTCTCCGTTGGAATCGGAGGGACAGCCGATCTCGGTGGACGACTCGATTTGACTGAAGCTGATCTTCTTGCAATTGAGCAAGCCTCATTTAATCAAGTCACCGTTGGATTTGGAAATGGGACAGGGCTCATCACCTTAGAAAGTAATTTGACCATAGGTTGCAATTGGATCATACGGTCTCCAACCGGTGGATCTTTTGATGCCAATTCAAGCCTTCTTTACTCAATAGACGCAGGAGATAATACCCTTCTCTTGGATTTTGGAGGAGATATCTTATTCGCAGACCTTACTTCAAATGGTGGTAATATCACCTTGACAGGAGCGGAAATAACAGCCTACACAGCTACCACAATTGATATGGTGGCTAGTGGGGGTAGTCCATTAGATGCTGGGACATTCACTGTAAATTCTACAGGCTCAGTCACTACAAATGCAATCAGTACTGGAAACTCGACACCTTCAGGGCTGAGCGGGAATATTACGATTGTTACCAATGCTGATATTTTCATCAACGGAGACCTCAATACGGACAACAACTCAGGATCGGGAGACGCAGGATCTGTAACGCTCCTTTCTTCTGCCGGTGCAATCAGTAGTTCTGCTACGATTGTTTCTTCATCTGCAGATGGTAACGGGGGTCCCGTCACTTTAAGTGCCGTGAACGGTGATGTTTCCTTTGGCAATATTTCTTTATCGGGTCTTACAGGAAGTGGAGCACTTACGGTCAATGCAAGCACTGGTATCTCGCTCGCAAGTATTGTTACTGGTGGAGCACTGGTAGACTTGAATGCAACCGGAGGTGGCATTAGCACAGGTTTGATAAATACTTCAGATGCAGGAGCAGGTGATATTACCATAAACAGCTCGGGCAACGTAAACACAGGATCGCTTACGGCTTCCGCCCAAGATGGAGGTGATCTGTTTATAGACGCGGAGGACATTTTTATCGCTGGACCCATTGATCTGAGCGGCTCCACTTCAGATGCTGGATCCATTACTTTAAATGGGAATGATATTACCATAACGGGCGCTGTTACCTCAAGCAGCAACTTCCAGGGTGGAGATATTAATATCAATGCCCGCAACCAACTAGGTGCCGGTGGCAGTAACTTTTCCTTTATTTCTCAAGCAACAGTGAATGGTAGCGGAGGGAATTTTGTCCTAGATGCGCAGGTACTTCTTGATAGTATTGGGCTAAATCTGACCGGGGTTGATCAAAGCGGTACTGCAAACATCACTACCGCATCTGGCGACATCAACTTTACCTTCTTCAATGCAAGTAGCAATGGGGCCAGCTTAATTGTATCTTCAGCGGCAGACATAGGAATCAATTCTGATGTATTGGTGGAGGCTGGAGGAGTGGGTGCCGGTGGTCTTGTGGACTTGAAAGCAACCAACGGGTCCATTCGATTTGCAAATGGATCGGGGATATTGGCATCAGGACCGGATCAAGGAGGAGATGTTGACTTGCTCGCCGGAGGAGACATAGTAGTCGGCCCGATTGAAGCAAGCACTACTAATACTTCTGCAGTGCCAGGAACAGTTGATATTACGTCTACTGGCGGTTCCGCTAGTTTCTCTTACATAGATCTGGAGAGCGATAGTGGAGAAGGCGGTACTTTAAATATATCTGCATTCAGAAATGTGGTAGGTAGTTCCTCTTTTCTGTCACCTGCAAATGGAGAAACGGTATCCATATCTGCAGTAGGAAGCACAAGCAATGGATTTGTTAATATTTCACACAATGAAGGAGTCCCTACTGATTTTGAGATTGGTATTGGGTCGATCCCTTCAAATGGATTGTTTGGTGACCTTGCTGTAGACCTTGATGCCGACTCTGAGAATTTTTTGGAGACAACCATTTTTGGTGGAAATTTCACTTCGACTGATGGAAGAGTTGTGATTCAAAATGCACAAGGCGTCAATACTTCGGATTCGACAGCCTTGGTTGATTTATACAATAGTACTAATGGCCCTTCCTGGTTCGTCAATACAAACTGGCTTTCAGGCCAGGTGGAAAACTGGTTTGGCGTTTCTGTAACCGACGGTAGAGTCACAGCTATCGTCTTAAATGACAACAATCTAAATGGTTCACTTCCTAGCAGCATTGGTAACCTGGATTCATTAAAAACGCTTGAGCTAGCACTAAATTCGCTCTCCGGTACTATACCTACCAGTATTACTAATCTTACAGTACTTGAGAGGATCGAGCTGTGGTCTAATAATCTGAGCGGAGACTTACCGCCAGAACTAGGTCAGTTGAGTTCTTTAGTTTCTCTCGATCTAAACGGGAATCAATTTACCGGAAGCATACCGCCAGAATTGGGAGATCTTACCAACCTGCAGAATCTAAGTATACCTGCGAATCAACTGACGGGCGAGCTACCCGCTGAGCTAGGAAACCTCTCTAATCTCACTAATATTTGGTTTGATAACAATCAGCTTTCAGGTGAGATTCCTACCACCTTTAATAACCTTACCAATCTTTTCACCATGTCCTTGGCAGGTAATTCGCTTTCCGGCGAAATCCCTGATCTTAGTAATGTCACAGGACTTATTGAGATCAATTTGTGGGAAAACAACTTAAGCGGTACGATCCCGGGCTGGATTGGAAACAACACCAATCTCCAGGTTTTACGCTTGTATAGTAATCAACTGGATGGTGCTGTACCATCCAATTGGGTGCAACTGACCACACTTTTTGATTTAAACATTCGAAAAAATAACCTCACGGACCTTCCGGACCTTTCATCGCTCACTCAACTTTCTTTCTTTGATGTTTCTTTTAATCGCTTCGAAGCTGATGACCTGGCACCAAACCTAGGAGTAATTACTAATAACGATGGTCAGATCGCCCCTGTCTTGCTGGCAGACTCCCTGATTTTAGTGGATTTGTACAATACGTTAGGAGGCACTTCGTGGACCGGTGCAGATACCTGGCTTACCAACGCCCTGGTTGCCACTTGGGAAGGAGTAGGTGTAAGTAGTGGCCGAGTAATTCGATTAGATCTTGCAGGCTTTAATGTAAGTGGTGATTTACCTGCGATCATAGGCGATCTGGATGCACTGGAGGTTTTTGGTGCTGCCAATAATAGGATCACAGGAGTGCCTTCTGAAATAGGGAACCTAACCAATTTAACGAGTCTCTTTCTCGATGGTAATCAAATACAAGGGGAAGTTCCTCCTGAGATTGGATCCTTGACTAACCTAGAAGCCCTTTACATACAGAACAATCAGTTTACCGGACCTTTTCCATCAACGTTCGCTTCTTTGGTAAATCTTCAAGAATTCTGGATTTCCGATAATCAACTCACTGGGGAGATCCCTACCTTCCTGGGTGATTTTTCTAATCTCAGAACACTCAATCTAGATCGGAATGACTTTCAGGGACCTATACCAACTAGCATAGGCCTCCTGAGTGGTCTGCAAGAGATTTATTTGGCAGGGAATGCTTTATCAGGTTCCATACCGGATTTTTCGGCCACCCAAGTTGGTAACACCTTCAACATCAACTCGAATAGATTTAGCATGGAAGAGCTCATCGCGTTCAACATTGATGCAGGAGCTGTGCTTGATTCTTACAACGATCAAGAGTTCATCTACACAACCTCAAATTCCGCTATTACCCCGGGCAATGGGCCTGTTACAATAGCCATAACAAATAGTGTAGATGCCGGGAATGCTTTTCAATGGTACCGTGATGACGTTGCACTTCCTGGAGAAACTGGTATCGCACTTACTATTCCCGCATTCACAGCGGATGATGAAGGAATTTATTCCTGTGTCATTACAAACAGTATTTATCCAGGCCTTACTTTCCGATCCGAATCCCATTCGCTAAGCATTGATGAAGTACAACGAAGGTATGCTACCAGTGTAATCTCTTTTTCTGATGAGAGGTCTCCTGCTGCTGGAGCGGCCATTGATGCGCTCGGCTTTCCAAATTGCATTCTCGATTCTACAGTCACAGTCTCCTCGCGTGCCTGGAATGTATTTGATCCTTTTACAAATTTTGATTCTCACTTTATCGAGCTGGCTTTTGATGACCCTCAGCCCATTAATACCATCTGGGTTTACTCAGCCAATTCAGTCATTGATTCGGTCTTTGTGAAAAATCCAAACACCAATCAATTTGAGGCAATTTCGGTGGTGGACATTGTAGTAACGACCCTTGGTGGTAATTTTTTCAGCGAAATAGAAATCAATTTCCCTACTACTGACTTTAGTGTACCAGAGGTACGTCTTGCCATGACTACCAATGATTATTTAGATGCGGTGGCCATTGGTGATAATGGAATTGAGATCAATACACCAATAGATCTAGGCTTAAGTGAGCGTGTAAGTGAGACGATCTTTAACCTTTTTTGGAACTACTTCAATCCAACTGATAGCACCAACTTTATCGTGGAAAGGTCCACCGATGGAACGGTTTTTTCAGAGGTAGCCAATGTGGATGAAGGATTTACCCGACTGTCCGATCGGAATGTTCCGGTGGCAGATACCATCTTTTATCGTGTCAAAGCACTTGAAGGGTCACTGGAATCTCCATTTTCAGAAACGCTTGTGATACCAAATTGTGGTGGAGCAGTAACAGCCGCAATCTCCGAGGGCTCATGGACAGGTACCGCAGTAGAAATGCCAGCACTCTTCGATCCTGATGGTGGTTTAAATACAAATATCTCTTTCACACGTAATGCCGATGGCACAATTGCAATAAGTGATTTTCATGCCGGCTACCTCGAAGACAGTTTTAACGCAATACCAGTAATTGGAACTTTGTCGGAAGATTGCCTGGGCAACTTACAGGTAAGTGCACCTCAACCGTCACCATGTAATTTTAATGCCCCTGTAAACTTTAGCTTGGTTGAGTTTTTCCCAGCAAGCGATTCGCTGGTTATTGAGTATCCGTTTGATTGTGGGGCAACGGTCATCAGACTTACTTACACGAAGAATGATGTCGAGCCAGTTCCTGATCCACCTCAAAATGTTGAGGCCAGTATTGCTTCCGGCAGTACTGTACGACTCACCTGGACTGACTTTATTATTTTCAAAGATGAATGGGTGATTGAGCGTTCTGTAGGCGACAATACAAATTTTATTGAAATAGCCACCAGCCTACCAGACCCACAATTAGAGCAGGCCACCGGTGGATTGGAATTTGAGTTTTACTACGACAATACCGTGTCAGCGGGGACCACTTATTTCTACCGTATCAGGGCCAGGAGCGCCAGTGGAGATTCTGAGCCATCGAATGAGGTTTCTGTAACCCCTATAAATCCTATTTTCACAGAGCTTACTACTGGGGATCTGGTTTCTGATCAGCCATCCAACTCTTATACCGGAGCTTGGGGAGATTATGATAGTGATGGAGATCAGGATCTATACATTACGAATTGGCACATAAACTTTGATCCTTCCGTAGTAACTAAAGAGAATTACCTGTACCAAAATTCAGGAGGGATACTTACCAGAGTATCGGCTGGTAATGCGCTTACAGACATAGAATTTACCAGTCGTGGGGCTGTATGGGGTGATTTTAATAACGATTCCAATGTGGATGTATTCGTCCTGGGTGCTGGTGCTTCTCAGTTCATTGATGATGCTGCAAACAGCTACTTATTTCTTGGAGATGGGGTAGGTCAGTTTACTACGATCAGTGATTTTCCTTCACTAGGTGGAATTACTGCTACTGCTTCAGATTTTAATGCAGACGGAAACCTTGACCTTATTTTGAATGATCAAGACTTTATTCGCGAGGGTGTAGGCGATGGGACCTTTATTGCACGTGGGGACCGCAGTGGAGGCGCTTCGGTGAGCAATGGAGCGTTTGGCAGCTTTTGGGCAGCGTTGACACCAAACATAAACAACGACTCACTTCCAGATCTCTTTCTTACTTCCGGTACGGAAATTAGGCTTTACGAAAACTTGGGGGATTTTCAATTTGACGAAATATATTCCCGTGTGCTCACTTCCGACGGGACCCAAGGACGAGCTAGAGGTGCAGTATTCGGTGATTTTGACCATAATGGCTTTATGGACATTGTGATTGCGGACGTTCAATCTTCTATTCTATTACTACTAGATGAGACAGGAGTATTTGCAGAACGAACTGATTTTCAATTTCTAGGGGAGGAGATTACTGCAGAAAGAGGACTCACGGTTCTTGATTATGACAATGATGGGAACGAAGATCTTGCTTGGATGCTTCAGGGTGGAATTCCACAGCTTTTCAGGGGTAATGGAGATGGTACATTTTCTCGTGTACCAAACTCAGAACAACTTTTTCCTTCTTCCAGTATTTTTTCTTCTTTGAGCGTAGCTGATTATAACAATGATGGATTTCAGGATCTTTTTCTGGCTGAGGTAGATGCTTCAAGAAAGAATACACTGTTTACCAACACCGGAAATGCAAATAATCATCTACGAATCAACTTGAAGGGTAAAGATTCTAACAATAGCGGACTAGATTCACGGATTCGAATTAAGCATGGGGGAGATTGGTACCTGAAACAGGTTGCGTCTGTTAATGGACTCTGGAGTGCCAATGAGCTTACAGCTCATTTTGGTTTGGGTTCAAATACGGTTGTGGATTCACTGGAGGTAAACTGGCCTTCTGGTGTAGTAACCTATCTTACCAATGTAGCTGCAAATCAGACCATTCAGGTTTTTGAGCAACTGGCCCCAGTTGTTACCATTGATACAATAATCACCAACGTAAGAAGCCCGGAGTTGACGGGCACTGTAAGTGACGATGAGGCGGTGGTAACTGTGGAACTGGATAAAGATTCTTACATAGCCACGGTAGAAATAGGAGGTGCATGGAGACTCCCGGCTGGAAGAATAGATCCCCCTTTGGAGGATGGCGTATATGATGTGGTTGTAAATGCCACAAATGAGGTTGGAGATTCAACCGATCTAACTATTGATGAGCTAAGAATAGATGCAACGCCACCCAGCGTTTTTGCAGATAATATTGGTACCTCAATTACCAGCCCTGAGTTTACGGGATTTATAGATGATTTTTCAGCCATTTTAACTGTGAATATTGAAGGTCGGGGTGATTTCACACCCACCATCAATACGGCAGACAGTACGTGGAGCATTGCTCAGGGAGAAGTTTCTCCTGGTTTTTCTGAGGCAGATAACCCTATAGCTATCGTAGCTACAGCAGAAGATAGCCTAGCCAATATAGCCATCGATAGTGGTGAATTGGTCATCGCAAATTCCATCCTTGCTCTGGATGCGTCAAGAGTCACTACAAATTCTTTTCGGGCAAATTGGAGTGCGGTAGTGGATGCGCAGAATTACACTTTAGAAATTGCGACCGATGAGGCATTCAGTGAAATAGTTGCCACAGTAGATACGCTCGCTACCAGTTTCCGCTTCGAGGATGCAGATTTCGAGCGAGATTACTTTTATCGTGTTACGTTTGATAACGGAGTGGATGATCCCACTACCAGTGAAACGGTGAGCCTTAAAACAAAAATTTCACCTGAGACCGTGGCAGATTTTGATGCACTGCTGGAAATTGAGCAGGAAACAAATGCCACCACGAATTGGGATTTAGGATTGAGGAAACAGCTTTGGGAAGATATTGTAATTACGAATGAGCGGGTCACTGCCATCAATTTGCCAGGCAATACTTTGGAGAGTTCCTTCCCGCTGAAGCGCAGGTTAACGTCACTGACCAGCATTGATATATCCAACAATGCACTTCAGGAAATTGATAGCTTGGGCAAATTGAGGTCTATTGAGAGCTTAAATGTATCAGGGAATTTTTTCGATTTTGGCGATTTGGAACCGCTGCGAGGAATTAGTTCCTTCGTATATGACAATCAAAAGACCACCTTGCAATTCAATGAGTTTTTCGATGAGGTTACCGGCGGTGCACGAGAAAAGGCCGACGGAGATACATTAAAAATTCTGGTTTTCAATGACACTACGCTTACACTTTCTACCAATGGTTTGTTCGACAGGTATGAGTGGTTTCAAGGCTTAACTGCATTGGAATCAGGTGGTGATTACACGATTGCAGAAGACTCGTTGACGATTCGCTCACTTGATTTCGAGAAGATGGGCAAGTTCAGCGCACAGGTAAAAAATGATAGTCTACCTGATCTCACAATTCCGGTTGATTCCATGTTTGTGCTCGCTATTGCTCCTTTTACGGTAAACGTGCTGGGCACCGACAGCATGAGTATTCCCGATTTGATTGACGGTTATCTTTTACTTACAGAACAGCGAGGTTCAGGATTTGATACGCTTAGTAGAGCCTTGGGCCGTCAAAGTCCATTTACAATTGATTCAGTCATTCTTGGAGATTATCTGGTCTCTGTAGACGCTGACCGTGAAAAGTATATACCTACTTATTTTCCCAATGTATTCGAATGGCTAGAGGCGGACACCATACAGTTCAGGAATGACGATACTGTTTCGCTGAGCATCACTGTAATACCTCCACCTCCAGTACCTACAGAGGTGGGTCGGTTAAGCGTCGTAATTGAAGAGGATTTTGGGGATGATACAGATGCTCGCATCGATGCAAGAAGGCGAGCAAAAAAACGTAAATGCGGTCTTCGCAGGAGGCGTACAGGTGGTCGGATTGAACAGACAGATTTAAGCGATTTTGAACTTTTCGCCTACGGTGAGACAGATGACAATGGACAATTCCAATTTGGCTTTTTGCCAGAAGGCGAATATCGCTTCTTTGTGGAGTATCCTGGCATCCCGCTGGATCCCGAAGCGGATGTGAAATTCACGGTAGGAGAATTTGGAATTAGCGATACAGAGTTTGCATTGAGTGCTTTTACAACTCCGAATGGTATTGAAATCGACTTAAGTAGGGTACTTGGTGTTGTTTTCGAGTATTTCAAAGACCTTAAAGTATACCCTAACCCCGCTT
>JBCCLV010000020.1:0-43109 GCA_039026695.1 Bacteroidota bacterium | reverse complement strand
TATTAATAAACGTCTAGATACATTTATAAACGTTTATTAAACGGATAAAATACACTTTTCCTAAAATCCGCTAGCCGCAGGCATCAAATCAGCTGGCTACTGCTTTGAAAATGGTGTATTGTACTTGGAAGCAGGTGAAAAGAACTATTGCCCTTTACGTGTAACCCTCCTCTGAAGAATCTTGAAAAGCAGCCCGTGAAAAAGACCTCTTTTACATAAAAAAACTCCGGAAAAATGCCTCGTTCTCAAGATTTAGCAAAAACGGGTTTTACCGTATATCGTGCAAAGATCCCTGCCAGGTTGGTGAAAATATCCTTGAAGCTATTGAGCAAATTGTGAGAGCTAGCTATTAACAGAAATTTTGATTTCTAGCGTAGAACCAATATTCATTTAATGTCAATATTTGTAATGTAGATTTTTGAGCAAGGCCCATGCTTACCACCGTAAGAAATTTTCTTGGCGAAAAAGTGGACAACAGTCCGCTGGTTCTTTTTCGCATTTTCTATGGCTTGCTGCTTACCGGAGAGAGCATTGGAGCGATTCTTACCGGTTGGGTCAATGAAACATTCATTGAACCAAAATTCACATTTACCATTATTGGATTTGAGTGGATGCAACCGCTCGCCGGAGATGGGATGATCTACTATTTCATCCTGATGGGCATACTTGGCATCCTGATTTCGCTGGGACTTTTTTATCGAGTTGCCACCTTTGGCTTCCTGGTCATGTGGACTGTCGCATACATGATGCAGAAATCTCACTACAATAATCATTACTATCTACTTATACTTTTAGCTGCTGTTATGTTTGTGCTGCCAGCTCACAGAAGCCGTTCCCTGGATGTGAGACTTGGCTTTGCTAGACCGGAAGATGCCTGCGAGCGCATTTGCCACTGGTTCTTCATCCTACAGATCATGATTGTGTACGTGTACGCAAGCTTTCATAAGATCAATCCCGATTGGATCAATGGGAGTCCACTCAATATCTGGTTTAAATACAAGACTGACTATTGGCTAATCGGACCGCTTTTAGGAAAAGAGTGGATGCCCTACCTTATCGCCTGGGGAGGGATTCTCTTCGATGGCACCATTGTCTTTTTGTTGCTGCATCCTAAAAGCAGAAAGATTGGTTTTGTGCTATCACTGGTTTTCAACTTGTTCAATTCAGCAGTCTTTCAGATTGGGATATTCCCTTATCTGATGATTTTGCTTTGCGTTTTCTTTTTTCCGCCTGAGCAGATCCGGTCTATCTTTTTTAGGCGTAAACCCAAAGTTGTCCCCGTCAAAAATTCACTATCTATACCTTGGACTGCATTAGTAGCGATTTACTTCCTCGTGCAGTTGCTACTTCCCCTCAGGCACTACGCCTACGCAGGCCCGGTGAGCTGGACGGATGAAGGGCACAAGCTTTCCTGGAGAATGATGCTGCGCAGAAAATCAGGCAGTGTCAATTTTACCTTAGTCGATCAAAGTACGGGTACACGCAGCAAGGTCCAGTTGAGGAACTATCTTACACCGAATCAACTATCTTCATTCAAGGGTCATCCTGATATGATCTGGCAGTTGGCGCAACGCATCGGAGCGGAGAAGCAAGCAGAAGGCAAAGAAGTTGCCGTGTTTGTGAATGCCAGTATCTCCTTAAATGGACATCCGCATCGAGCGTTGATAGATCCGAAGGTAGACCTTACCTCCGTACCCTGGGAACCATGGAAGCACTCGGATTGGATTCTGATTTACGAGGATAGGTAGCTTAGCCGATTTCTAGAGTAGCGCTTTCACTAGATGCTTTGCATAAGCACCGCTTCATTTAGTGCTTAACGAGATAGCCACAATTGCAGCATCTTTTGTTCCGTTTTGGCTCTGAAGCAAACTATTTCCCACGCTGTGCTGACCACCCGTAAATACACAGTCGATAAAAATGGTATTTTGAGAAAAAGACAATTCTCCGAAACGTGCATCCTGGCTTTGATCCGCCTGGATGTGCGTGATGAAGTTACCGTTGGCACTGTACTGAATGAGCACCGGGCAGTTTTTGCCGCCACATGACGAGATCGATTCAAAATCAGTTTCGTTGGATTGAAAATCTACTACTCCACTGATCCCCAAGCCAAAGTACAGGTTATCCAAATCATCTATTGTGACTTCTGCACCAGTCAAGTTTTCAGAAGCTTTGATCTGCCTCAGCCATCTGGGGCTACCATCGTTTTCCAGCATCCAGATAAATAGATCCTGAGTCCCCACATCTGTGACTAATTGACTGTCATCAAAGTCCACTGCACTGGTAAATTGCCCAACTACATAAATGTCATTTTGCGAAGTAGTAACAATGCCTTTGCACAAATCACTACCGGTTCCTCCCCAGTTCTTCACCCAACGCAAATTACCGTTTGCAGACCAGCTTGCCAGGTAAGCATCAGCACCTTCTGAATTTTTGAAAGCGTTCACAGTCCCGGCGTTGCTAATAGAATTGTCATTTACATAATCACCGCCCAAATAGACGTTCCCAAAATCATCCGTTTCTACCGCCTTAGCTCGGGCAATTCCGGCACCCTCAACGGACCGGATCCAACTCACCGAGAAATCACTTGTCATCGAGATAATATAAGCGTCTTGCAGTCCGGTGTTTGGAAGGCGCTCAAAGTTGCCATCTGATTGCGCCCCGATGATTACCTGATCTGAATTGCCAATCTCCAATTCATTTCCTCCATCATTCCCTGTGCCACCCAATTGCACAGCATTCAGCACTTCACCATCCGGAGAAATTTTTAAAACAAGCATGTCAAAACCTCCGCGAGAAGTGAGTGCAAAACCGCCAAATTGTACGGATCCCTGGAAATATCCGCTCAAGATCAGATTACCCTTACTATCACAGTCAGCATCAAAGATGTTATCTTCTCCTAGTCCCCCAAATTGTCGGGTCCATTGCCATATGCCCTCCTGATTGTACTTCACGACCATGATATCGGCCATGCCATTGCTCACCAACCGTTCTGGTTGCCCTTCCACCAAAAGCTCGCTTTCAAACTTACCGCTCAAATAAACATTTCCTTCACCATCTGATGCTACTGCATCAATTTCGTCCTCATCGCCCGGACCTTCAAGGGAATTTGCCCATCGAAACTGTGGTGAAGAATCCAGGGCAGGGGTAGAAATTTCCTCGTCACTACAGGAAAAAATACTGGTTGAGCACAATAAGAAAACAACTCGTAACCTCTTCAATTGCTTGTTTTCATCCTTTGACGCTCAGGTAGCCTTTTGGTTTAATTGTTCCAGGCAGAAAGTGCGCCTTTTTTGATACGAGATTGATGGAGGAAATCAGACATAAATGACCTCTATCTTTGGGTATGTTTCAAGAAAGTGCCCCACTCGCAGAACGTATGCGACCAACACGCCTGGAAGACCTGATAGGGCAGGACCACCTTGTGGGGGCAGATGGTTTTTTGCGGGGTGCCATCAATTTTGGCCAGGTCCCGTCCATGATCTTGTGGGGACCTCCAGGGACCGGAAAAACTACGATAGCAAATATTATTGCCCACGAAGTAAAGCGCCCTTTCCACACCCTAAGTGCAGTAAGTGCAGGAGTGAAAGAAGTAAGAGCTGTAATACAGCAAGCAGATAGGAGTAGCCGCGCCATTTTATTTATTGATGAAATTCATCGCTTCAATAAGTCTCAGCAAGATGCGCTGCTGAGCGCCGTAGAAAAAGGAGTGATCACCTTGATTGGTGCTACTACTGAAAATCCGAGCTTTGAAGTGAATACTGCACTCATCTCCAGAACGCAGGTGTACACACTGCGCGCTTTGACGAAAGAGGATCTAAAGACCATGGCGATCAAAGCGATTACTGAAGATCGAGATTTGAAAAAACTGGATATCCAGCTTAAGGAAACCGAGGCGCTGTTCAATTTATCAGGTGGTGACGGCAGAAAAATGCTAAACCTGCTAGAGTTGGTCGCTAAAAGCAGCAGCGAAAACAAGCGGGAGATAACCAACGATAAGGTGACTGAGGTGGCACAGCGCAAAACAGTGCTCTACGACAAAAAGGGAGAGATGCATTATGATGTAATTTCCGCCTTTATCAAATCTATTCGCGGAAGCGACCCCAACGCGGCGGTTTATTACCTGGCCAGAATGATCGAAGGAGGTGAGGATGTGAAATTTATCGCCAGAAGGTTGGTTATATTGGCTTCAGAAGATATTGGCAATGCCAATCCCACTGCACTGGTACTTGCAACAAGCGCTTTTCAGGCGGTTAACTTGATTGGCTACCCGGAAGCCCGAATTATCTTATCCCAATGCGTAACCTACCTGGCCTCTTCGCCAAAAAGCAATGCCAGCTACCTCGCAATTGGGAAAGCACAGTCCATTGTACAGAAAACAGGTGATCTTCCTGTGCCGCTTTCACTAAGAAACGCACCTATCAGCCTCATGAAAGATGCCGGTTATGGAAGTGGATATTTGTACGCGCATGATCATCCTGGAAATTTTGCCGCAATGGAGTTTCTACCAGAAGAATTGTCCGGGACCAAGATATATGATCCGGGTAGCAATGCGCGCGAAGAGGACCTTAGGCAGTTCTTAAAGAAACGATGGAAGGAGAAATATGGATACTAAAAGAGTAGGAAATCAAATGGTGAAATTGAATTTTTGTGCTTTTGGTGGAGAACTTCCAAGTTCCTTGCTTTAGCGGCTTTTGCTAAATTGATGCCTGTGGAAAAAACCTGGATTTTAAGCGATCAGCCGGAGGAGCGGAAAATCAATGAGCTCAGCAAGGTAATCAATGTAAATGTGCACCTATCCAAGATATTGGTACAGCGGGGCATTTGCACTTTCAACCAGGCCAAAGACTTTTTCAGGCCCTCTCTCTCTCATCTTCATGATCCCTTTCTCATGAAGAACATGTCTTGTGCAGTCAATCGACTTACAGAAGCAGTGTTTAGCAAAGAGAAGATTTTGATTTACGGTGATTATGATGTGGATGGCACCACCTCAGTTAGCCTGATGTATCTGTTTCTTAGAGACTTTACAGACCAGCTTGAGTACTACATTCCTGACCGCTACACGGAAGGTTATGGAATTTCTGAGGTGGGGATCGATTACGCCTCAGAAAACCAATTTTCGCTGATCATCGCATTAGATTGTGGCATCCGTGCAGTGGATCGGGCCCGCCAGGCTAGTGCTTTGGGAATAGATCTCATTATTTGTGATCACCACCTTCCTGGCCTTGAGTTGCCGAAAGCCACTGCTATTTTGGATCCTAAACAGGAAGATTGCTCATATCCGTTTAAAGAGCTGTCTGGTTGTGGGGTGGGATTCAAAATTCTACAGGGCTTTTGCCAGCAAAACACCATCCCCAAAGAGAAGCTTTTCTCCTACCTTGATCTGGTTGCAGTGAGTATTGCCAGTGACATTGTGCCAATTGTGGGAGAAAACAGGATTTTGGCTTTTTACGGGCTAAAGAAACTGAATGAAAGTCCATCTGCAGGGCTAAAGTCATTAATAGAGATCAGCGGAAGAAAGAAAAAATTTTCCATATCAGATGTGGTTTTTTCAATCGGTCCTCGCATCAATGCAGCCGGTAGGTTGGCGCATGCAAAAGAATCGGTGAAGCTGCTGATTGGTGATGAAGCGGATACAGACAAATTTGCTGATGTACTTAATGACCGAAATACAGCCCGGCGCACTTTTGATCAGCAAATAACAGCTGAGGCTTTATCTATGATTGCTGAACTACCTGCCTCAAAAAAATCCACAGTGCTTTTCAAAGAAGATTGGCACAAAGGCGTAATTGGGATTGTTGCGTCTCGTTGCATTGAGCGGTACCATCGGCCCACTATTATTCTCACATCGTCAAACGGTGTGGCCACAGGGTCAGCCAGATCCGTGGAGGGTTTTGATGTACATGCTGCGATTCACGACTGTGCGCACCTATTGAGTCAATACGGAGGACACAGACATGCAGCAGGCTTGAGTCTACCCTTATCGAATGTTAAAGAATTTATTGCGGCATTTGAAGAGGTAGTGGGTAGTAAAATCTTACCTGAAAAGCTCGTGCCAAAGCTGGAGATTGATTGCGAGATTCCACTTACAGCCATCAACTACAAGATGTACAGCATCTTGAATCAGATGGCGCCTTTTGGACCAGGGAATCCGTCACCTATATTCTCTGCCCGCTCGGTAGTGATAGATACTGAACCCACTATTTTGAAAGAAAAGCATGTGAAAGGATTTATGCACGATGTAGACAGCACAAAGCTTTTTGAATTTATCGGTTTTGGCTTGGCAGAAAAGATGGCAGAGGTACAGCTTGGACAACCTTTTCAGGTGGCTTTTCATCTCGAGGAGAATGAGTATCTGGGAAATCGAAGCTTGATTCTCAATATAAAGGACATTAAGACTAGCTGAGGAAACTGGCGTGGTTCTCCACCAGCTAGCGTCTTAAATAGGCACCACTTTTCGAAGAAGGAGGTCTCCCGTCTCATCTCCAGGAGGAACTTTTCTAAAATCCCTTCAAAAGTTATCCAAACCATCAACCTTGGTTGAACCTTAATACCACCCTTTGTAGTTTAATATATCTGTGAAATATTCTCTGGTAGGTACAACATAAATTTTTGAAACGCTACCAACTTTAAAAAAATAAACTAATGCGCCCATCATATATTTTAATACTGATGCTGGTCTACGGGACTGGTGCTTGTCAAACAAATTCGAAACCAATAATGGAAAAAACTACATATCCAATACAAAAGACAGATGAGGAATGGAAAGAGAACCTCACTGAAGAGCAATTCTACATCTTGCGAAAGCAGGGCACAGAGCGTGCCTTCACCGGCGAGTATTACGATAATAAGGAAAAAGGTACTTACTATTCAGCTGCAACTGGTCAGCCTTTGTTTAGCTCTGAGCATAAATATAAATCCGGGACCGGATGGCCTAGTTTTTACAAACCTATAGATGAAGACGCAGTAGAAGAGATTGTGGACAAAAGCCATGGCATGGTACGTACCGAGGTAGTAGACACTGGAAGCGGGTCGCATCTGGGTCATGTTTTTAATGACGGTCCGGAACCGACCGGATTGCGCTATTGCATGAACTCAGCGTCTTTGATTTTTGTCGCGGAAGGCGAGGAACTTCCAGCTATCGTGAAGGAGTGGCAAGAAGAATACGGTGAGGGAACTCAATGATCAAAAATAAAAGCGGGACTACTTTGCTATAACCTCATTTACAGGAGAGTAGTCGCCTTTTAATCTCTAGAGCAGCTTAAATACATCGATCTTTTTCAATTTGTAGTTTCTCCTTCGAGCACACACTTCGTATCCTTCCCGCGACCCTTCGTCGTTGGTATTTCCTTCAATTGTCTCGATCCAGTCACCGTCTACTCCGGTTATGATCCCGACATGTGTCCAATCAGCTTTGGGGATACGCACGTTCAAGAAAAGATCTCCTTCCTCGATTGATTTTTTTCTTAGCGCAGCATTTTCTATCAACTTCCCCTGATTAAGTCCGTAGGAGCCTACTACATCGCAACTGTAGGAAGCCGGCAGCAAATCCGTAAATCTTTGCTCTAACGTAAAGGTGGCCTGATCTACTACCATTTGGGCAAATCCCATGCACCAGGGCCATTTTGTGCCTTCATTGCCATCCATATAGGCCCTCACCCAGGTGCCTTCATTTTGATTGAATTCTCGTGGTGAAGCAGCCAGGTGCTGTCTTGCATAGGCTACCACTAACTTCCTTAAAGATCCTTCACCATCTATTCTGGTGTAGGCGTTTTTCATGGGTTCAGTCAGCTTACGCCAGGTTATGTTTCCCACTATCCCGTCTACAGCAAGCCCATGGTGCTGTTGAAAGGATTTAACGGCTGAAGCGCTTACAGGCCCAAAGTCCCCATCCATCACCAAAGACAATTTCCATAAAGGGTCTACTCGTTTCCAGAGATTGATCCACTCTTGTACTTTTTGCACATCCTTGCCCTGCTGCCCACTCTTTATCAGCGGCGTTTCTGTGTTCAATTCCAGTAGATATTGCTTCTTGATCATGGTTTTAGCACGTTAAATTTCTGCGCGAGCTTTTGAATCTCAATGCTCAGCGTCTGCACAGGTCTGGTGGTGATTTGCTCTTTTGCGTTGCAAATCTCTGCTTCTACTACAAGCTCCAGATCTTCATTAAATCTTTTCGTCAGGTTGCAGTCGTCGGTTTTGGGAATGCTTACGTTCTGCACCTTTTCGCTGGCTATGGAATCCACTTGCTTTATTTCCAGCCAGGAGATATCAGCAATCAAATTCTCTGAAAAACGAAACTCAGGATAGCGCAGCAAATTAAAGTCAGGAGGATTGTGAAATTTTTCACGGTAAGAAATTTGAAGTACCGTATCTGACTTGTTTATCACTGTATCCGCCAAGAAGTATGCAGAATTAAGTGTAATCTCTCGATCCCGAATCTGTGCGGGACTTAGGTAAAGCGTGTCTGTACGAAAGGGGGCAAGGTCTTGGAGGACGTGACTGATCGTCGAGAGCATTTCATTGAAGTCAGCAATAAAATCCTGGTGATTTTTATAGGAATCTGTTTGCTGCATAAACTCGCTTTGTAAAACTCCATCTTCAATTTTAGCCAGTGGCTGTCGCATTTGGTCTGCCTCCATGTAGTCCATTTCAGTCACAAAGAGGGCATTTTTTAAAATCCTGGCAGCTTCCAGGGATAAAACCGAGAAGCCAAATTGCTCATCTACAAATGCCAACTTTTCCAGCCGATTCAGAAGAAGTGAAAAAGCGCGCAGCTTATTGCCATAATCGGAACTTTGATATTCCTCACCTTCCTTTATCAGCTGCTCCCTAAGTTGATTGACCAATAGCGCCTCCTCCACTGTCACCAATGTATCCGCTGAAATCATCTCAAAAATTGTAGCAAAGGGAAAATCCAGCATCTGAACAGTAAGCGATGGTTCATCCAGCAACAAACTGAAAAACGACTGTATGGCCTGTTGTCCACTGCGTTGCGCACTCTCCAAAATATTGGCAGTTTGGGCTTGGGCTAGAAGCTTTTCTTTACACTTCCTTTTTACGCTCTTGGCCTCTTCAAAAGTGGCTTCCGGGTAGAAGCTCACCAAGTCAAATCCCTTGATCCTATCCTCCGGTATAAACCACGGATTTATGTCTTTATCTAATACCACAGGAGCCAAACCAAAAATCTGGATCACTTTTTCTTCCTCATCATAGAAGAAGTTGGTTTCATCAAGCTGTCCAAAGCGGTAGCCTGCCTTTACACTACCTCGGCCAACAAATACAATGTCTCGTTTCTTCCTTCGGTTGGTTGCAATCTGGCTTTCTTTTCTTAAGTCGAAGTGAAAATTGGTGATCACGGAAAAGTTTCTGGGTAGATCCAAAACAAACCCATCCAGTTCCGCTTCACTGATGTCTTCTCTATCCTTCTTTAAGCTTTTTCTATAGGTGTCAAATGCTTGGGTCAGGTATTGAAGGACATCCTTCTCGGTCTTCTGCCGAATTTCTTTCCGACGGAGATTGTAATAGTCTTTGCTTTCTCCTGAAAGATGGGTAACTGCCAGGAATACCAGCAAGCTCTCGTAAATACCAGCTTTATCATTTGTAACGTATTCCGAAATTAACTGTAGATACTCTTCAGAGGATTTTATTTCTTTCCAGTGACGAGTTTTGATCCTCTTCTTTTCATTTAAAGTCTGTGCGGTTGCACGTCTGAGAGAAAGGTAACAAGCTTCAAAAACATCATAAAGGGAGTCTGCCGGCACATTGTAAATCACTGTCTCATGTAAAGAGGAAATGACTTCTCCATAGTACTCCGCGGTAGTCAGTTCCCCGATCGACCGGACACTGGAAACAAGATTGGCGGTGCTTTTAAGCTTCGCTTTGGAGAAGATCCCGAAGGGGTCAAAAATCGCGAGTGCAATGATCCCACCCACGACCAAGATAAGGTCCAGTAACAGCTTCCAATTTTTCAAAAGGTAACCGATCATGGCTGCAAATCCACTTTGGTGATCAGGGGCCCCGTCTTGAACTGTATGTAGATCTCAGTGTAGCCCAAATTTCGTAGCATTGCCTCAAGCATGATCCGCGTCTTCTGTTGCGTAGTTTTTACGATTCCCATGCGCTCCAGATGGTTGCGGATGTCTATTTCTGCCTCCTGAAAGAAGCGTTCCTGATCGTCCAGGTCAATCTTGGTAGAAAAAGCATTGGTGGTGAGGATGTCCACTTTTTCAAATTTTTCTGAGGGATACGAAAAATTGATGACTTCAATGTGGGGAAGCGTCAAGCTGATTCTGGATCCCTTTATCTCTATATCGTCTTCGCCCATTTTGTCAAGGTCTATTCCCGCCTTGATGATAGCCTGTGATTTGGCTAAGAATTGCGCCTGATTTAGCTGGATAAACCACAGGATGCGTTTATCCTTTACTCCCCAGACCAACTTATCAACTTTAAACTCAGTGGTAGCCAAAGCGGCTGCTGCTTTAATTTTTCCTATCGCAAGTCCCCTTCTATCTTGACAAGAGGCAACGAGCAGTAGGAGGCAGATTCCTGCTAAAGCATTAAAGCTAGCTCTCATCCTTTTGGTCTTTAGGAGAAGACATGGGATCAATGCCTTTGATTGTAGGCTTGGTGCCCGGTTCAAGGTTTTTTTCACCGAGTGGATCTGCCCCATCTATAACTACCACCTTGGTTTGTGCTGTGCTTTCGTGCTCCGGTTCGCGATCCTCGACTTGTGATTTCTCGTTTCCTGGGGCATTCTTATCAGTCAAGTTATCGTCAGCCAGGGGTTTGCCCTTGCTCTGCGCCATTGCTGTATTGTAAGGGCTTAGTGTTTTGTCGTTTCCTGTAATGTACTTCAGCGACTTGGTACCAAAATAGAAGGCCACCATCATCAAAAAAGCGGTTTTGAAAAAATCATAAGGATCCCGAAAGAGCTGCTCAGCCGGCAGCTCACCCTGTATATCAAAACTGGCGAGCAACAGGGCAACTCCACCAAAAAGCAAGGTAAATGCAATCATGCCACGAACTGTCCCTGGAGGAAGGCCAAAAGTTTGATCTTTGTATGGGTTGTACAAAGGTTCCTCATCCAGGATATCCGCATTATAAGGCTCACCATTCGCCTTGTCGTCCTTGGCTTGTTCTATTTTGGCCCAGACCTGAGTGGAGACACCATAGCCAAGATTATAGAAATAGGTGGCCCAGATAAAGTAGCCCAGAAATACATTGGTCCACAGCATTAATATCAAGAATCCAACAATAGTGAATGCGCCGTACCCCTTACCTAAGAGTGCAATAATTCCAATGATTGAGAGAACAATCAATGCAATCGTGATGCCTCCAATCAGTCCTCTATGCGGTGCCTTTCTTTTCTTTTTAGGCGGTTTATTCGCTTCCATAAATTCTTATTATGACTTGACTTCTGTCTTGTTGATCAACGAAAGCACTTTTTGAGACACCCTTTGTATGGTACCGATAATCGGTCCTATGAGCCCGACGATCCATAGCCAAATGTCCTCAAGGATATCCACCCTGTAGATCGCGAGCACTATTGTAAGTGTGACTACTCCGGCAAGCGTGACGATAAGAAAGTGCTTCATATGCTACAAGATAACTCAGCTAAGTGAAATAGAATATTTGATGCTGCATTTTCCTCACTGCTTCTGAAGAATTTTCAACGTTCACTGCTCAGATTCAAGTGCACGAAATCTAAGTTCATTTTCAAGGTCTTCATGTTGAAAAAGTGGCTAAAAACAAATCGGCACGATTCATGTGTGTTTTTGTCTTGGACCAAGTAAAATACAAGTAAGATGGAACTAAAGAAAAATAAAAAGTACAATCTTGAGCCAAAGCGGCCATTATTCTTTGGCATAGGTATGATCATTACGCTTTCGCTCGTCTTAGTCGCATTCGAGTGGAAGTCCCCGATTGATCCGGTGGTACTACCACAGGAACCGGAGGAAGAGATTTGGTATGTGCATGTAGACCCAGTGATCACCAGACAGAAAGAGCCGCTACCACCAAAGCCTTTAGCTGAAAAGAAAAAGATTATTACCCCAGCAGCAATCATTGAAGCAGTTACAGAGGAATTTGCCGAAACTGAAGATGTTGAGGTCCTAGATCAAGGAGAAGAAATTATTGAGCTTAGTGGCTCTGAGATAGCCTTACCCGAAGAGAAAGCAGATTCAATTTTACTTTTTGCAGAGGACCAACCTGCCTTTCCAGGAGGCATGCGTGCTTTCTATGAGCAGATAGCCGAAGAGCTTAATTACCCCCGCAAGGCTCAAAGGTTGGGAGTAGAAGGTCGTGTTTCCCTCAAGTTTGTTGTGGACCGTGATGGCAGCATCACTGGCATTGAAGTAGTAAAAGGGATTGGTGCAGGATGTGACCAGGAAGCTGTGAGAGTCCTGGAAACACTCCCAAAATTCTCTCCTGGGAAACAGCGTGGAAAACCGGTAAAGGTTCAGATGCAGATTCCGATTTACTTCCGATTGGATTGATAAGAGCTTCTTCAAAAAATAAATAAAAATTTATTGGAATCCTGCCTTCCAAATCGCTATGGATTCCTTGAAACCAAAAGTCTTATTGAAGGTAATTGATCATTAAACCAATGACTGTCCCATAAGCAAGGGTGTAAAAAATGATCGGAAGGAGCAAAAACCAGACTTTTGCTCTATTGGGTGAAACATCTGTTGCAGTTGTCACTCCAACATAGCTTATGTATACAGAATAGTAAGTTGAAGTTAAAAGTAAAAAAAGACCAATTCCTTCCGCCGCTGAAAGGTCTGCAAGAGGATCATATGGAAACGGACTGCCTAGCATATAAATCACTGTGTTTAACACGTAAATCAAAGAAGGAACAAATTCAGGATAGAGAAACAGAAACTTTGCTGTTTCTCTATTTGAGGTTCCTTTACTCCATTTGATTCGTTGGTTATAGAACCACCCACCCAGCAGATAAAAAATGTATCCGCTGAAGGCACCCATTATTAATGTGAAGATCCAATAAGTAGGCCAGTTGTTTAGCCATTCATACTGTTCAGGAGTTCCTCTTAAGTCCGCTTTTACAAATTGCTGATCTACCCGATCCATTGCATTGGACATTCCGTAAATTGCTATGGTCACAAACAAGTAAGGGGACTTGCGGCCGTTAAAATCTTCAGAAAAAAACGCTTTAGGATGAAAGACTAGCTTGTGCCAGAAGTCCAGAAAACCCATAATACTTGATTATCAAAATTGAAAAACTAAAACTCTTAGTTGCAATTTAAGCCCGGAGACATACTACCTCCCATTTCCATCCATAGCGGCCTTTCGACCCAACTCGCCACAAAATCTGCTATCTTTCTGTTTTAACCTAATCCACTATGAAAAGCGGAATTTATTCCCGTTTCCTAAACTTTTCAATTGGTAAAAAGATCAGGGCGGGGTTTCTGTTCATTGTCTTGCTGAATATCGTGTATGGGATCTACTCTTACTACACGCTTTCAAAGAGTATATCGCTGCTCGATCAGGTCACAAACGAAATCAGTGCCTCAATTGACAAGATCAATGAATTTCGAAGCATCGTAGAAATTTCAGCGGCAAACGCTACCAACTGGATCTATGTGCCAAAATATGAGAAGGACAAACAAAGCCTGCTGGAAATCCATACAAAGGGCTACCCCTCGCTTAAAAATGAGTTGCTTGGCCAAATAGATTCTACTACCGCCGAAGGGGCTGTAGATGATATGCTCACCGACGCTATTCTGCGTTTTGATACCATTCTTACCAGCCAAAAAACCATTGTGGAGATACTTCACGCAGAAGAAGAGTACAGCGACATCATCAATATGCTAATCTGTGAGGAACTTCTGGAAAGAAATATAATTCCTAAATCGGATCGGCTGATCGAAAAAATCGATAAAGCGCTGGAACTTAAAAATGACCAGCTTGCCGATATCACCCACCAAATGACCAGCTCCTTCAATTCTCTTAACTCTGCAATCTTACTTTTAACCATTTTAGGTGCAGTAATCGCGATACTGATCGCAAATTGGCTTTCCAGAAGCATTACCAGCCCGCTAAAAATCCTGGAGGCCCGGCTACTACAAATGAGCGAAGGTCAAATTGCTGATTTGATTAATATCAAAAGCCAGGACGAAATTGGGAAAATGAGTCATGGACTCAATACGCTTATAGAGAGTTTCCGAACCCTTTCGTCATTTGCAAATGAAATAGAAAAGGGAAATTTTGACGAAGAATTCGAGTCCAAAGGGGAGATGGATGTGCTAGGAAATTCGCTGGTATCAATGCGGAAAAACTTAAAAAGAGTCATCGACAACACCAATGAGGTAGTCCTTAAAGCATCAAATCAAGGTCTCCTTGACACCAGAATTGATTTAGCTGATAAGAAAGGTGCATGGAGAGATCTCAGCGAATCAATCAATAGTCTTTTCGAATCTATCTCCGCACCAATGGTGCATCTCAATGAGATCATTACCTCCATGGCAAAAGGAGACTTAACCAAGAAATACTCAAGGACTGAAAATGGTGATGTTCTTCATCTCACTGACAATCTAAATCGAGGTATTGATGGCCTTAATCAGCTTTTAAATAAGGTTTTGGATAATAGTAAAGTAGTAGGGTCATCTTCAATTGAAATGCTCAATGTAAGTGAGGAAATGAACGCCAATGCCAAAGAAATCGCCTCAGCTATAGCTGAGATGAGCACGGGCGCACAAAATCAAGTGACCAAAGTAGATGAAGTTTCTACCCTCATAGAAGCAATCTTAGCTTCTTCCCGAGAAATGGAAAAGAGGGCCGAGGGTGTGAATGCTGTGTCTCAAAGAGGGTTCGAGAAAGGCGAAAAAGGCAAAGTGATGGTGGATAAAATCGCTGAGAGCATCGCTGAGATTTCTGCACACGCAAATAAAACCCGTGAATCTATCACTGTACTCTCCACTCGCTCTGTGGAGATCAATCGCGTGCTGGTCGTGATCTCTGAGATTGCTAGCCAAACAAATCTATTGGCGCTGAATGCCGCCATTGAGGCCGCACAAGCAGGTGAAGCAGGCAGAGGGTTTGCTGTAGTTGCGGAGGAAATCAGGAAACTGGCGGAGGATTCCAAGAAGTCAGCAACGCAGATTGAGCAGCTCATTGGCGATATTCAGGAAGATACCAAAGAGGCCTCAGAGGCGATTGTGAAAATGAACCTTGCGGTGGTAGAAGGAAGAAAAACATCTGAAAATGCATCTGAGGTCTTTTCCGAGATTGAGCAGTCGATCGGTAACGCGCTCAATCAAGCAAAGCAAATACTGAATTCTGCACAGGAGCAAAAAGATTCGGTTTCCCAAGTGGTGAGCATTTCCGAGGGTGTGGTCGTAATTGCTGAAGAGACCGCTGCAGGTACCGAACAAACCGCATCTGGTGTTGCTGAGCTCTCCGTAGCGATGAAAAACTTTTACGAGAAAGTAAAAGAGTTAGAGCAAGTCTCGGAGAGCCTCCAAAAAGAGCTAGGGAATTTTAGGCTACTACAGCATTAAGTGATTAATCAGCATTGGCAAAAGCATCTGTCAACCGTAGTATCTTTTCTCCTAGATTTCGCTTGAGTGATTCCCGATATTTTTCGCTCAAGGTATATCCACCATTTGCACGGAAAAAGGCGTTCATAATAGGAGACCAGTCCGAGCCCTTCGGCATGATTAAGCCAAACTTTCCTCCTGCATCGTCTCCCGCCGCATGCCGCTTTATGTTCACTCCGTCCAATACTGCATCCACATAGTTTGGGAAATCTATATAGGTAAAGTATCGGTCCGAAGAGGTTACTTTTTCTAGCTTCTGGCTGGAGTTACTTACATACTCAATCTGAACACCTCCATACTTTTCTTGCAGTGCAGTTACACGTTTGTCATGCGAAGAACCTTGCTGTACCGCTGCTTTCATGCCCTTAAACTCACTCCCAATATTACTTAGGTCCGAGAGCGGAGTTACTGACTTTGAAGTAACCAGGATTGCAACATTGGAAAGGTAAGGAGGTGTAAACTCAAATAACTCTCTGCGATCTGGTGTAATTGAAACGTCACCTAAACCAAATACTCCCCCTTTGCTATTTTGTACTGCCTTTAGAAATGCCTGAAAGTTGGTCGGGTCGTCAACCGATCTATATTTTACCTCCACTTTGATACCATAACGTGCATCCACAAACTCGATAAAGTGGTCCATGATCTCGAAGCAAATTCCAGAAGGTCGATTGTTTTTCATCTCTGAATAATTAGGCACTTCTGCATGAGTAAGAACAATGGTAGCACTGCCATTTCGTCTCGCAAACGCCCAGGTGTCGCCGGTGAAGGTCTGGGCTTGTAAATGGGTAGCAATTAAGGTCAAGAGAATAGAGAAGTACTTCATGAGATTTTTAGTGTTTCGGCTGGTCTGAAAACTTATGCTGCTTAAGACAAGATGAATCCGTCCTCAAAATTCAACCGCCGGAGCTGCTTCCGCACCTTCTGCTGCCTCATACAATGGCTTTCTTTCGAAACCAAACATTCCTGAAAGGGCAGAATTGGGGAAACTCCTGATGTAAGTATTGTAATCTTTTGCTTTTGTATTGAACCGGGTACGCGAGACTGAAATTCTGTTCTCAGTCCCTTCCAATTGGGCTTGCAATTCAAGGAAATTTTGATTGGATTTCAGTTCCGGGTACCGTTCCACGGTGACCAGCAGCCTCGAAAGCGCTGAATTTAGCTGTCCCTGTGCTTGAGAAAAGTTTTGAAGCGCTGCTGCATCTAAATTTGATGGATCTATCTGGATGCTGGAGGCTTTTGCTCTGGCCTCTGTCACACCGGTCAGCACTTCTTTTTCCTGCGCAGCAAAGCCCTTTACGGTATTCACAAGGTTGGGAATTAGGTCATATCGGCGCTGATACTGGGTTTCCACATTGGCCCACTCCGTATTTACCTCCTCGTCCAGCGCTACCATCTTATTATACCTACCCGCAAAAAAGTTGTAGAGGATAAAAACGACCAATACGATGACAATGATGGTGATGATGCGCTTATTCATTTGATTTGATTTATTTTAATCGAAAGATATGCAATCAGCATTAAAAATAATTACCCTCATACTGCTTGCGGTCACTGCCAGCGCGCAAGACTTTAGTACCATCCCAGAGCTTAAAAAAAGGATCACAGATGAGCTTGGTCTACTTTCAGCAGATCAGCAGCGAAGCATATCTGCACAACTTACTGCACTTGAATCACGAAAAGGAAGCCAGGTTGCGGTATTGATCATTGACTCCACAGAACCAGAGACAATAGAACAATACTCAATTCGTGTGGTGGATAAATGGAAATTGGGAAGAAAAGATGTTGATGATGGCGTATTGCTCTTGGTAGCAAAAGGAGATCGAAATGTGAGAATTGAGGTGGGTTATGGCTTGGAAGGCGCCATACCGGACGCCTATGCGAAGCGAATTATCAGCAATATTATTATACCTCACTTCCGAGATGGAGACTATTACCTAGGTATCGAAGAAGGACTTGAAGCAATTACCGCTTTGATTGATGGAGAGGAACTTCCCCAAATCACCCAAACTAGCTATAGATCATCCAGAAATGAAAATGAATCTTTTGGACTATTTCTGGCAATCGTCGCACTCATCTTTGGGGTTTTTATTGCCAAGGCGCTGCTCACTAAAAAAATGGGAAATACCAAAAGCAACTTGGTGATTATGCCCGGTATTTTTCTGCTAGCCTGGATTTTGACATCATTGAGTACCTCGCTATTTCTCTCTTTTTTCGCATTCATCATTCTCAATATGCGAGGCGGAGGAGGAGGCGGTGGCCGTGGGGGTCGGTACTATGGAGGATATTCTGGAGGGTGGTCTTCCGGGGGAGGTGGATTTTCGGGCGGTTTCTCTGGAGGCGGAGGAGGTTTTGGAGGCGGAGGAGCTTCTGGCAGTTGGTAAAAGGTAGCATTCATGAAAAAGTACATCTTTACATCTAGTGAGAAGGAAGCGGTAAAAGCTGCGGTGAGGGAATTAGAAACCCAATCTTGCGGTGAAATAGTCCCCTTTTTTGCAAGGTCCAGCGATGATTACGAAGAAGTAGGCTGGCAACTTTCAGCGCTTTGCGGACTTACAGGTTTAGTAATCACCGCTTTTCTGGCCTTTACCTGGAATCTACCTGGCTTGGAGGTAATTGAAATTTGCGTGATCCTGATTGGCTTCATGACGCTTGGTTATTTGCTTCCGGTGGTTTTCCCGATTATTAAACGCATTTTGACTTCCAAGGAGCGAATGCAAGAAGCTGTGGATCAAGCAGCAAGAGAGGCATTTCTGCTGGAAAAGGTATATGCCACACAGGAACAGGTGGGGATTTTGATCTACGTAAGCAGACTAGAGCACCTTGTGGTGGTTCTAGGCGATGAAGGGATCAATCAAAAAGTGAACCCAGAAGATTGGAACCAAGTGATTTCTTTGGTGGTGCAAGGCTTACAAAAGAAGAAAATTGGTGAAGGCCTGGTCAATGGGATCGAGCATTGTAAGAAGCTACTTCTTGATCATGGTTTTGTTAGGAAAGACACCGACCACAATGAACTCTCGGATGAACTTCGCATAAAATCATAGTACACCAACACAGAGTCAGCTACATTTACCAAAATTCTGACACACTATGAAATTTCAACTCACCTTCACATTAGCCATTTTTATACTGCTTTCCGCTTGTAATACCTCCACAGAGGAAACATCAAACGAAGATTCCGCAGAAAAGGAGATTCCTTCTGGCGAAACCGCATATACCTCAGATTCTACTGCCCTGAAAGGCTACTTTGCTGTGCCTGAAGCAGACGGAAAGAAGCCCGGCATACTGGTGATCCACGAGTGGTGGGGCCACAACGAGCACTCGAGAGACAAAGCAGATCAGCTCGCTGAGCTAGGATATGTTGCTTTTGCACTCGATATGTATGGTGAGGGAAAAAACACTGAGCACCCTGATGATGCAGGTAAATTCATGACCGCTGTGGTCAGCAATATGGAAATTGCCAAAGCCCGCTTTGAGAGCGCGATGGAATTACTCAAAAATCACCCTTCAGTAGATTCTGAGAAAATTGGCGTGATCGGGTTCTGCTTTGGAGGGACGATGGGATTGAGTATGGCCAACGCGGGATATGATATTGACGCAGTTGCCGCATTTCATGCAGGACTAGGACTTCCTATCATGCCGGATACTGCCGGTGTGGTAAAAGCAAAAATATTAGTGGCGAATGGTGCAGACGATCCAATGATCAGCAGCCAGCAGGTAGAGGACTTCAAGGCTGTAATGGATGCAGCAGGAGTGGATTACAAATATGTTTCTTATCCTGGCGCAGTACATGCCTTTACCAACAAAGGAGCAGATGCAATTGCCAGTAAACACGATATGCTCAGTGGTGCCATAGCCTACAATGCAGAAGCGGATAGTGCAAGCTGGGAAGAGATGAAAGTGCTTTTTGCGGACGTTTTTTAGTTTACTAGTCGTTGCAGCTTGTTCGTGTTGCACAGAGCTCAAGAAAGTGAGCTTGTTGGATAGTGAGAAAGAAAAATCTCAAGCAAACAGATATTGTTTTTATTTTTAGAGGTCTAATCGCACCAACACCATGCGGCAATTCTATCTATTCGTCCTCCTTTCCTTGCTTTGGCAAGCTTCGTTTGCACAGTCTGTATTGAGTGGCACCATCCTTGATCAAGAGGGACAGCCCCTTGCTGGAGCTACGATAAAGGTAGATGGATCGGATAAAGCTACCCTGACGGATGATTCAGGTTATTTCAGCATTGAGCTGGAGGATGGTTATGAAACGTTGATCATAAGCGCGGAAGGATTTCAGCGTCAAACCATTTATTTGACAGGGCAGAGCGTTCTAAAATTGTCGCTGGTCTCAAGATCTCAAGTAGTCAAGGATGAAGCAGCAAGGGATGTAAATTTTGGGATTGGCTCCCAGAGTAAAGATGAGCTTACCAGCAGTGTATCCAGCGTAGATGCATCTCAGGTTAGTCCTGCACCATTGATCAACCTGGAACAGGCGAATCAAGGCGTCACAGCAGGGCTTTTTGTACAAAATTCCAGTGGTACGCTTGGTCAACCGACGCAAGTAAGAATTAGAGGTGGTTCTTCCCTTTCCTCCTCTAATCAGCCGCTTTATGTGGTAGATGGGGTTCCACTTACTTCTCAGAATCAGTCGAATATCAATCCAAGCAATATTCAAAGTATCGAAATTCTCAAGGATGCTTCTGCTACAGCAATCTACGGGACCAGAGCCGCAAATGGCGTAATTATCATCACTACCAAAGACGGGGGCTCAGGCAAACTTCAGGTGAATCTGGATTATCAGTTTGGGATAAGCGAAACGCCAAAGAAGCTGGACGTTCAGGGAGGGCAGGAAAATCTCTTACAAACGTTTGAATTTATCCTTCGGGGATTTGAAGATTTCGTCTTAAATGACCGTGGATTTGAAGAAATAGACATACTTGCCAACAATCAAGTATTTGATAACATTGACCGATCAACGCTTGAGTCTCTTTATTTATCTGGGGTGGAAGACGTCACCTTCGTATCTACATTCTTTACTTCTGCAGAGCCTATCACCTTTAATATCCCTGCGTTTTATAATCAATTAAGAACCAGCCCTGGCACCGATTGGCAAGACGAGGTTTTCCAAACCGGCATCTCTCACCGCGCCAATGTGGACTTTCAAGGAGGCACGGAGAAGCTAGGTTATTTTGCCTCAGCTGGATATACTACACAAGAAGGAATTCTGATTAGCAATGAGTTTGATCGATTCAACGGTTCACTGTCCTTAGATAGCAAAATCAGTGAGCGGCTCTCCGCCAATCTCAATCTGAATTACATATATACAAGCGATCAACAGCTGCCCGAAAATCAGGATTTGGCTTTTCCACTTCAAGCCATTGTATTGCCTGCTGCCGACACCTACGACCCAGAAAACAACTTTGTGCTTGATGTAAGAAGCCTGGATTATAATCCGCTTACCGAAGTAAACTTCGCGGACTTCACAGTTACTAACAATAGCATCCTTGGGAGCCTGGGCTTCAAATACGACATAAGCGAAAAGCTTACACTCGATGTAAACGGAGGAGTAGATCTTGGCAATCTTGAATCTGAAAGGTTTCAAGGTCCGCAAACGCAAGAAGGTGCAGGAAGTGGGACCAATGGCAGAACAAGATCTAGCTCAGAAGAAGTTACCAATAGTGTTTTTAATGGATGGCTTACCTACAATGACCAATTTGATTCGGGAAATACCCTATCAGTTATTCTGGGTACTTCCTACCAAAATTCTAAGTCCTCGTTTACTTTCAATGACTCTTTTTTCCCCACAGATGCTACCATTCCTGGAGGAGCATTTGCTTTCCTCTCCGCCTATTCCAGAGTAAGCTATTCACTTGGAAATCAATTTGATTTTCAAGTAAGTGGACGAGTAGATGCCTCTACAAAATTTGATGAAAGCAACAGAACAGGATTTTTCCCTGCCGCCTCAGCAGGATGGACGCTTAGTAACGCTTCATTTTTTAGCATACGTCCGATCAATCTCTTGAAAATAAGAGCCAGCTATGGTCTAATCGGTAATACCCCGCAAGATGATTTTGCATTTCGTCAGAACTTTTTCAGATCTGTTCGATATGGCATTGACCCTACCATTGAGCCTGCCAATCTTGCCAATCGTGACCTCAAGTGGGAAACTACTGCACAGCTAAATCTTGGACTGGATTTTGAGTTTTTTGATCAGCGAGTAAGCGGATCTTTCGACTACTACATCAAGACCACCAGAGATCTGTTGTTTCCCGTTCCTGCGCCGCTATACACTGGATATTCACAATATCTAGCCAATGTTGCAGAGATGAAAAACGAAGGATTTGAGCTCAACCTTAGCAGCATTAACATTCAAAAAACAGATTTTTCCTGGACTACAGACTTTAACATCTCCTCCAATAAAAATACAATTGAAGACCTTGGAGATCTTCCCTCAGTGGTGGTGGGTGTCAATGCATTTATTGAAGGGCAGCCGTCGGGGGTGTTTTTTATGCAACGTTTTGTAGGCGTGGACCCTGAAGATGGAGCAGCACTGTATGATAACGGTCAAGGAGGGACCACTAAAGACTGGAACAGTGCACCCAGACAGATAGTGGGTGATCCAAATCCTGAGTTTTTTGGAGGACTTACCAATTCAATTGCCTACAAGAACTTTGAGTTTTCTTTTATGCTGCAGTTTGTAACCGGAATCGACCTCTACTTTCAAACAGGGGAGTTCTTGTCCAACAGTGGCCTCTTAAACTTGGGACAGAGTCAAGATCAGGTCAATCGCTGGTATACAGAAGGCGACCAAACAAACGTTCCAAGGCTTAATCCTGCGGATAATTTTCCTCAATCCAGTAGTCGATGGATCGAGGACGGTTCCTACGTAAGACTTAAAAACATAACGCTTACTTATAATTTACCTCAGTCCGTTTTGAGCCGTATGGGAGGTTTAAGAAACATGAGCGTTTACATAGGAGCAACAAACTTACTTACGCTTACCGATTATATCGGGTATGATCCTGACGTAAGCTACTTCGATCCGCTAGACGGAGTAATTGGGCAAAACATTAGCCGAGGTATTGATAATTTTAATACACCTCAGCCAAGAATTATTATGTCGGGAATTAAGATTGGACTTTAGTGTTTGGTATCATGAAGCAAAGAACTATCGCAATACTTCTGACAGTACTAATTCTTTCAGGGTGTGATAACCTCCTGGATGTAGAAGCGGACAATGTCTTTAGTGGAAACATCTACACATCAGATCAAAATTTTGAAGACCTGCTTAATGGTGCCTATCTAAATCTTGGGGGTATCTACGACGGGATAGATGGAGGCGAACTTTTTGGTGGAGATTTTCAGCTTATAGGAACACTGCTATCCAGAGAAAAAGACCGTCTATTTTTCTGGAGATCCTCAGAAGCACCAGATTATCAAGACTTTATGGACAAAGAAATTCTGGATATAAATGCCAGGGTGGAGGCCAACTGGAGAAGGGCTTATGAAACGCTAAACCTTGTAAACGGGATTTTACAAAACATTGCACTTGTGCAGGATGCTGCCCTACAAACCCGAATTCAAGGTGAAGCACTAGCGATCCGTGGGATGATTTATTTTGAGCTAGTACGTCTTTGGGGTCCTCAATACTCTTCCTCTACCCTCAATGCGCCCGCCATACCGATCTTACTTGAGCCCATTACAGATATAACTGAATTCACCAATGTGACAAGAAATACAGTGGCAGAAGTGTATGATCGAGCTATCAGAGATTTGCAAGATGCAATACCACTGCTCTCTGACTCGTCGATTGATCTGAATAGAATCAATGTTTATGTATGCGAAGCAGTCCTGGCTCGGATCGCTATGCAGCAAGGTGACTATGATGAGGCCGTGACTAGGGCAAATAATGTCTTCCAGGGACCTTTCACCCTCGCAGCAACGCCAATGGTTGCTTTTAACAACCTAACTAGATCAGGAGAGGAAGTATTCTTGATTCAGCAAAATCAAATCACCTCAACAGGAGGTATAGCCACGCGCACTGGATTGGTCGCTCATCTGGCCTCACTCCCGGGTGTAGGTTTCGCGGCGATGAATGTGAATTTTCCCTTGCTAGGCTCTTCTGGAACTAGTAATAGCCCGGATTTCTCCTCAGCGGATCAGCGTTTTGTGCTACAATCCGATCTAGCGCAATCATCCACAGTAAATGATATTAATGTAGAAACCGCCTTCTACAACGACCCGGTAAACACCACTACGGTGAGTCCTGCTAAATACTACCGAACAGATGCGGTAATCCCAGTGATTCGCTTAGCAGAGATTCATTTAATTCGGTCTGAAGCGCTGCTGGAAACACAAGGAGTTTCTGCCGCACTACCCGACCTGAACGCAATAAGAAGTAGGGCTGGACTGTCGGCACTATCCAACACACTTACAGAATTTCAGATTTTTGATAGTCTATCGTTAGAACGTAATCGGGAGTTGATTTTTGAGGGCCAGTACATTCATGACCTGAAACGTTGGTTCGCTTTTGGACGCAGGACCAACAACGATCAGGATGACTTCATTATCCAGCGGCTAAGCGCCACAAGATTTCTAGAACCAGACGATGAATCTCTCATTCTTCCCATTCCACAAGCTGAGTGTGACGCTAGCCCGCAGTTGTGTAATTAACAGGCGATTCAAAATGGAGTACTTTGTTTCCCGTGAAAAATCGGAGAGTAGTCCAAGTGTATATCTTCTATTCCTCTTTGCCTGCCTACTTTCAGTTCACTATGGCTTGGGTCAAACTTCAGGATCAAACCAAATCTCAACATCGGAAAAGATTGAGAAAACAAGAAAACGACTTCTCGATGCTGTTATTGAAGACAATCTCACAAATATCTCCATTCTTTATCAGGCACTCTCAAAACTAGATGATGAAAATTATCTAGCAATTTATCCTGGAGAGGAGTGGCTCATTGGCTACTGGTTACGTGACTATCAAGTGATTCTTGATGGTATTGGTGCTTATGATTCAGCTTTCCTAACTACAAATGGTATGAGGGTGCAGCCGAGTGGCGATTATTTAATTTACAAGCTCAAGGAAAAAATCGATACCAGGGTATCTGAGCTTAAATCACAAATACAAACCTCTTCTTACAGTGAAGAACAGAAGGATTTTTTGGCACTCAATCTAGATTATCTTCTATATAGTGGGGATAATCAAGAGCAACTCAATTCAAGCGCCAATAGCTTTCTAAAAAACCACCCAAATAGTGAATATGAGGACTACATTCGTGAGTATGTTCGGTATGAGTTCAAACCTTCTAAATGGGGTTTCTCATTTGAATTTTTCTCGGGGTACGGAGTATTCACAGAGGATCTCAGTCGCGACTTTACCAACAATGTTCCAATTGGAATTGCATTTGATGTATTCTACAAGAAATATGTTCTGTTTCTTAGAAACTACATTGGCTTCTCTAGGACCACCAACGCAATTGAATTTGACGGGGGAACCTGGCAGGAGGATGCTCAGGTGAGGGTCTTTCTACCGGAAGCATCTGTTGGGTATACACTCGTCGATTCGAAGCGAATTAAATTTATGCCATTCGTTGGTATCTCTTCTACTTCTGTCTCGCCAACTGAGTATGATCGCAACCGGATTGAAGAGTATGATAAAGTAGGATTAGATTTTACTACAACCTATTCTTTTGGGCTTAATATGGATCTCGTCTTGGGTAAATCAGGAAGTGTCCCAATCATCTCGTGGAATGAGGAGGCATATTGGTTCATCCGACTGAGGTACTCTTACAATCAGCCACAATTCAATAAAAAATACGAGGGTTTTGAGGGTAATTTTCATTACATCACTTTTGGATTTGGAGGATTTGGTAGAAAGCTGAAGCGTGACTACTAAAAAAGACTCTCAAAGCCATAAAAACGAGTTCCTACGTTTTTCGCATACGATAGAATATGCGTGGAACAAGCTGACTTTGATTTCTTCAGTCTAATAAATATTCCCACTAATATTTCGGGTTGCGAGACTTCATTATTCAGCTATTTTTGCGCCAAACCCAAAGAAATGAGTGTTCTCGTAAATAAAGACTCCAAAATTATTGTTCAAGGATTTACCGGTTCGGAAGGTACCTTCCATGCCAGCCAGATGATTGAGTACGGTTCCAATGTAGTGGGTGGCGTTACTCCTGGCAAGGGCGGCCAAACGCACCTTGAAAAACCGGTTTTCAACACAGTAAAAGAGGCCGTAGAAGCAACAGGCGCAGATGTTTCTATCATTTTTGTTCCCCCTGCATTTGCCGCAGATGCGATCATGGAGGCGGCAGATGCTGGCATTCAGGTGATTGTAACTATTACAGAAGGTATTCCTGTAAAGGACATGATGCACGCAAAGCCATACGCAAAATCCCGAGGAGCTACTTTGGTAGGTCCCAACTGTCCGGGGGTAATTACTCCCGAAGAAGCTAAAGTAGGCATTATGCCGGGCTTTGTTTTCAAGAAAGGGAAGGTAGGTATTGTCTCCAAGTCAGGAACACTCACCTATGAAGCTGCGGACCAGGTAGTGAAGGCAGGTTTGGGAATCTCAACGGCCATTGGAATAGGTGGTGATCCGATCATTGGCACTTCTACGAAGGAGGCGGTGCAGTTGCTTATGGAAGATCCTGAAACAGACGGAATTGTAATGATTGGGGAGATCGGTGGACAGTACGAAGCAGATGCTGCAAAATGGATCCAGGCGGACGGAAACAGAAAGCCTGTCGTTGGCTTTATTGCGGGTCAGACCGCTCCTCCTGGCCGTAGGATGGGTCACGCAGGTGCCATCATCGGAGGAAAAGACGATACAGCAGAGGCTAAAATGCGCATTATGGGAGAATGTGGCCTTCACGTAGTGGCCTCACCTGCGCATATTGGTGAAGTCATGAAAACTGCCTTAGGCAAGTAGCCTATCCAGTTCCTTTCTTCATTCCCGATAGCCATAAGGTTGCGTAGGCTTTCGGGCATTCATGGCCGTAGGATAGACCGTACATATTCATGTACCTCCAATACTTCTCGGGAAGGTTGCGGACCCTCTGACCTGTAATGAAACAGATTTAGATTATTCCCATTTTTCAGTGTAACACCAACGGTGATCTTGTATCTATTGCTTGAGCATTTATTGCTACCCACAATGCTATCATTGTACAGAGTACGTGTGTAGACGCTTTCTGCATCTTTGAAAGTAAAAGTTTTCCTACCAAAACGATTTTCTAGATCTATAAACTCGTTCCTGCGATCTATCTTGATGAGGGTTTTTCCGGATAGCAACGCGTAGTGCATGTAAACGCCTAAGATCAAGGAAATGAATAAAGCAGCTCCAATCCAGTAATTGAAGTCAAACAAAGGAAGGCTGATCATCGCAAACATGAAAAGAAGGATCAAGGGACCAATGAAATCATAATTTCTTTTAAAGGATACATGGTTATCATCCAATTTGGAATGGTACCCATGCTCTCTTAGGTACGCTAGTGAATTTTGGCTTAGCGGAAGTGCGGTTGTTGAATTAGATAGGTTTTTCATCGTAGTAGGTCTTTGGTTACTAAGACGACCTACTTTAAGTATACCCTACCTTGATCCTAGGAAAGTGATGGTTTATAGTGACTCATTTTCTCTTTGTCGAAGCACATCTCTAAAAAGGTCGTGCACTTCATTTATCTGCTCGGAAGGTTCTTTATAGTCTGAGCTCATTTGCAGTAGATCCACAGTTTGCTTACTGCGAAGCTCTACTCCCAGGGTTACTACAAACTCTTGGCTTGTTTCTTTAAAGGCGCTGGTGTATTCACTTTTAAATTTTGAACGGATAAAAAGATTCCTCACATACCAAAAAGAAAACCAGATTTTACCCCCTTTATTATTGATCTCCAGTTTGTTATCTCTGGTATATAGCTTTAGTGTAGAAGCCTTGGATAAGAGGTTACGATGAAGAAAAACCCCTACTACCAGAAGGATAAATACTCCGGCTCCCAACCAGTAGCTAAAGCCAAATAGGGGTAATGCCACTACTGCATACAAAAAGAACAGAATTCCGGGCGCAATGAAATCATAGGGCTTCTTGATGATGATTAGCTTATCGCTAACTCTCACTTTGTAACCATTGTCCTCAAGCATTGCTACCGCAGGCTGACTTAATGTGTAGTTTTTCATTGCTGGGCGATTCTGAACAAAGAATTCCTATGTTAGCAAATTGGTTTGTATTGGGTACTGCTTCAATATCCACTTTTCGACCAGTCCCTCTTTGGAGCAGACTTATCTTCCAAAAGGATGGATAAAGCACTTGGTCATTTAAATGTCATCGCACAATTAAATCCTCGAAGTTCCATGGGAATCAGGATCAATTATTCATCTAAAACCATCTGTAGATCAATGGTGCGTCTTTCCATATCCGTCTTGGCAACCAACACTCTAAGACTATCACCAAGTGTGATGATTTTTTTGTTGTGTCTTCCGATAACACACATTTGCTTTTCATCAAATTCATAATAATCATCGTCCAGATCGGACATTCTGATCATCCCTTCGCATTTCGTTTCGATAATCTCCACGAAAATGCCCCATTCAGTGACTCCTGATACGATCCCCTTGAATATCTCGCCCAGCATCGAGGACATAAATTCTACTTGCTTGTATTTAATAGATGCGCGCTCTGCGTCGGCTGCTCGTTTTTCTCTATCTGAGGAGTGTAGGCAAAGTGGTTCCAACTCTTCACTACCTGGGTTTTTTCCTCCTTCAAGATAGTGCGCCAATAGCCTGTGTACCATCACATCTGGGTACCGCCGAATGGGCGAGGTAAAATGGGTATAGTGATCAAAGGCCAGACCAAAATGTCTTCTGGGGTCGGTAGTGTATTTGGCTTTAGCCATAGAACGGATTGCAAGTGATTCCAGCACATTCTGCTCTGGCTTACCCTCAATGTTTTCCATCAACTTGTTTAAGCCACCGGATAGGTTTTTATCCAAATCCAGCTTATGCCCAAAGCGAGAAGCAAATGAGGCAAAGGTGGTCAGCTTTTCAGGATCAGGGTCATCATGTACTCGATAGACAAAAGTTTTGCTACCCACGTCTTTCCCCTTTTCTTTCCATTCAAATATGTGGCTAGCTACTTCTTTGTTGGCAAGAAGCATGAACTCCTCTATCATCTTGTGGGCATCTTTTCGCTCTTTGGGAATTACCTCGAGCGGCTTGCCCTCTTCATCCAGTTTGAATTTCACCTCTACGGTTTCAAAATTCACCGCACCATGGCCAAATCGCTTTTCCCTGAGCTTTTTAGCAAGGTTGTTTAGTGTCTCAATTTCTGAAGTATAATCACTCTCAAGCCCTTCTATCCTTTCTTGTGCCTCCTCGTAGGTAAACCTGCGATTAGACTCTATAATGGTCCGGCCAAACCATTTTTTGCTCACCTTCCCTTCCATATCCATCTCAAAGACTGCTGAAAAGGTCAATTTCTCCTCGTTGGGCCTCAACGAGCAAAGACCATTGGAAAGATTTTCAGGTAGCATAGGAATGGTGCGGTCTACCAAGTAAACGGAAGTTGCCCGATCCACTGCTTCTTTATCGAGGATAGTCCCCTCTTCCAGATAATGTGAAACATCTGCGATATGTATCCCTATCTCGTACTTTCCATCTTCTACCTCCTGAATTGAGAGTGCATCGTCAAAATCTTTGGCATCCACAGGATCGATAGTGAATGTTGTGGTTCTGCGAAAATCTCGCCTGCTTGCAATTTCTTCTTCTGTAATCTCAGTAGGGATATGTAGGGCTGCTTGCTCCACTTTTTTAGGAAATCGAAAGGGGAGTCCAAACTCTGCCATGATTGAATGGATTTCTGCATCGTTCTCCCCTGCTTGTCCAAGTATTTCAGTTACTGTACCCAGCGGACTCCGGTTTTTTTTGTCGTGCCAGCGATCTATTCGTACAATCACTTTATCATCGGTTTTGGCCTTTCCTACTTTCTCAGGATACACCATCACGTCAAAGTGAATACTCCGGCTATCAGGAATGACAAACGCAAAGTTTTTTGAGATTTCAATGCGGCCGACAAACTCCTCCCGAATTCTATTCAAAACCTTAATAACTCGTCCCTCTGGCCGAAACCCACGACCTGCTGGCTTGGTCACAATAAAACTCACCAAGTCTCCGTGAATCGCATAACTGAGATCGGCAGTCTTTACCCAAACATCTTCTTCACCGTCTGGCACGACGATGTATGCAAACTTGGCATTCACATGATCAACGGTGCCTTCTAAGTACTCATTCTCGACATTACTCACAAAACGTCCGTCACTTAAGCGCCGTATTTTTTCCTTGGCTTCTAACCCAAACAAATGGGACTTTAAATAATCTTTTGATTTTTTGTCTCTCAGCTGAAGCTTCCTAATCAACTCCCGGTAACCGTAAGATTGCCCATCATTATTCGCGAATATCTCATGCAAAGCGCTTTTGATCCTTTTCACGTGAGATGGCACTTGTACACCCGACCTTTTCCCGATTTTTGTCTTTTTCTTTTTTCTACTCATTGTGTGTGTTTTCTACCATCTAGCACTTAAGGTGTGCTAGGAGATGCGGACTAGATAAGTTTTGGTTCGTGATACATGGAGAGATATTCTGGTACTGTGATCTTCCGGTAGACTTGAGAAACCTTATAAAATGCGAGCCTGCGTAGCATTTTCCAGCTAGCATAATCAGATACAAGTTTGGTTTGCTGATGTTGAAATTAGCGAAAGCACGCTGCAAAATTACCTTATACAATCTCTATTGCGTGCTCGCCAATCAGAGGTTCATTGTTAAGTCTCATAAATAGTTGTGCTGTGGCAATCACATCTCGCTCACAATAAGCCGCAATTTTTTCAAGCCCCTTCTCTTCGTTGTAATATGTACTAGAAACCATAGATCCATCCATATCCTCTTTGCTGGACGTAATATCAAAAATCGTCGTAAGCAGGTCTAAAGAGGTGAAGCTTTTCCAGTCGCCAAATTTCCAAAGCTCCATGGTATCTATGTGATTGACCTCCCAAGGTTTCTTGCCGGCAATATTTAAAGACCATGGGATCTTTATGTCATTTACCAGCATCCGACGACAGAGGTAGGGAAAATCAAACTCTTTACCGTTGTGCGCACAAAGTGTAAGACTGTCCTGATCAAATTTATCTTCAATAAAGCTTTTGAAGTTTGTTAATAGCTCCTTTTCGTCGTGAGAAACCAAAGATCGAACCCTTAAGCCGCGCTCAGCGTCCATTTGGTGAAAGATCGCCATGCCTATGACAATCACCTTCCCAAACTCTGCATAGACCGCAGACCTATCTTCATAAAGGTCATCAGCAGATTTTTCTTCAGGATTTTTGATAATTGCGGCTTTCTTTTTCCAATGCTCATACAGTTTAGGAGACAACTCACCGGCATTTGCATTTCCAGAAACTGTCTCAATATCTATTATGAGCAAATCTCTAAGGTCGCTTGCTTGAAAGTTCGTCCGTATCAAAGCTCTAGTTAGCGCTAATACCCTGCATGGAAAGTAGCTTTATATTTTCTAAGCTTTCTTCCGAGATGCTGTGAGGTTTAAAAAGAAATTTCTTGTCAAAAACCTGATCCTCGATGTAGTAGCTTACCCAATATTCATTGGTAAGGTGAAAGACAGACGCATCAATCGGCTCAATCATGGCATACATTTCAGGATCTAAGTAAGGTATGGAATGCCTGAGCACAGAAGTTCTCTGTTCTTCCCCACCGTTGTTTCCGTATCCTTTCGAAGAGATCATTACATTCTCCAGTTTATCAAGGCTGTGGTTAATCAGATATACCTTCCATGCCTCCGGCGTTTTAGCAGCCACCACCTCCACATTTGTGACCTTACGGTATTTTATATCTCTTTTCAAAGGATCTAATTTGGTGGTTGTAACATTCAGTAGTCAATTGAAGAGTATTGACGAAAAACACCTTCAAGCCTGCAAGCAAGGCAATTTAATATGCATACTTGATCAATTCTAAAATTAATGTTAATCAACTAATTCCATCTCGAAAATAGCCGCAAGGTTTACTTTCATCTGTTCCTCCACTTCTTTCATTTCTACAGGCATCCCCAATTCCTTGGACAGGGAAGTGACAGCTCTGTCTTGAATACCACAGGGCACAATGTGATTGAAGTAGCTTAGGTCAGTATTGACATTAAAAGCAAAACCATGCATGGTGACCCATCGGCTGCTTTTCACACCCAATGCACAGATTTTCCTGGCCTTTTCTGGATTTTCACCATCAATCCAAACACCTGTAAGTCCATCAACTCTTCCCGCCTTTACATTGTATTCCTGTAATGTTTGGATCACTGCTTCCTCTAGAAACCTTAGATAGCGATGAATATCAGTAAAAAAATGATCCAGATCCAAAATAGGGTAACCTACCAGTTGTCCGGGACCATGGTATGTGATATCGCCACCACGATTGATTCGATAAAAAGTAGCATGAATTTGCTTCAAAAACGCCTCGTTGGCCAGCAGATGATTAGCATCACCACTTTTACCTAAAGTGTATACATGTGGATGTTCACAAAAAATCAAGTAGTTCTTCGTCTCTACTTGTTGAGTAGGAGGAAGTTTACGGTTTGCGATTTTCTGATCCACCGTTTCCTTAAACAGCCTCTCCTGAAAATCCCAGGCCGACTGGTAGTCCTCTAACCCCAAGTGGATAAATTCCGTTTTTTTGTTCACGATTCAAATATGATTTGCTAAAACACTCAAGAGCTATATTAGAGTTCAAGAAGGGGATTGACCAATGGATAACCGCAAATCAGGCGAAAGCGGCGAAGTAATAGCGCGCCAGTACTATAAATCGCGGGGATATGAAGTGCTTGAATGCAACTTTCGGCACAAGCGCGCAGAAATTGACTTTATTGCCTTAACTGCCACAGAACAACTACTCGTTTTTGTTGAGGTAAAGAAGAGAAGTAGAAAAGACTATGGGGAGGCCGAGTCTTTTGTGAGTGAGTCACAGCAGCGCAGAATTGAAGAAGCAGCAGAAGCGTACATTTTTGGGATCAATTGGCATAAAGACATCCGCTTTGATATCGCCTGCGTAGATGCGCTGGGCAATGTGGAAGTATTTGAGGATGCATTTTAGCTTTGAAGTATGGAACCGCAAAATCATGCAGACCTTGAAGAAGAAATCGAGCAGCTTAGGGAAGACCTTTTCCTGGCCCAAACAGATTTGAAAAATGCGCGACTTGAAAATGTATCGCTCAAAAATTTCATTCAAACCCTGTACGAAAGCTGTGAGGGACTAGAGGAGACCGATCTCACATTGGCAGAGCTTCTAAGCAACCTGAAAGAAAACATCAGAAGGTTTTCCAAAGACAATGGTGTTCGAATATGAGAGACATCCAGCTTTCAATTTTCGCTTCTGGTAGTGGCACAAACGCGGCAAACATTATCCAATACTTCAAAGACCACAATTCCATCAAAGTCAAAGAGGTCTTATCCAATCGACGCGATGCACTGGTACATCAAAAAGCCAAGGATAATGGAGTACCTTCCCAATACTTTACGAAAACTGAATTTCATGACTCGTCTTTCTTAAATCGATTAGCCAATGCCGACTACCTGATCCTTGCAGGATTTCTCTGGCTTATACCTAAGTATCTAGTTGAAGCTTTTCCAGACAGAATCCTCAACATTCACCCTTCCCTACTGCCAAAATTTGGAGGTAAAGGCATGTTCGGAGCAAAGGTTCATAAAGCGGTAATTGCTTCTGGTGAACCTCAGTCAGGTATTACAATCCACTTAGTAAACGAAAAGTATGACGAGGGGAAAGTCCTATTTCAAACCGAATGCCTGGTGAAAGCAGGTGAAAATGCAGACGTACTGGCTCAGAAAATTCACCAACTTGAATACCAGCATTACCCAAAAGTCATTGAAGAATACGCTATGTCAAGGTGATTCAGTTTGTCATCATAACTCCTGGTAGGTCTGGCTCAACCTTCCTGGCAAGATCTCTTTCTCAGCATCCTGAGGTAATATGCAATGAAGAGATTTTTAACCGGTCTGTAGTTGATTCCAGCAGTTTTAATCACTTTGTCCAAAGCACATGGTACTATCGCTTGACGTCTTTTTTTTTTAATCGAGAGCGCTTGTCAACCAATACTAATAATTTTCCACTTTCTTGGCTTGTTCAAAAATTTCTAAGATTTCGGACCCAACATGTTCCAGAAAAGGTGAAGGCGATGGGCTTTAAGGTTTCACTGGACCAGCTCTTTGCCTACCCAATACTTATTTCGCTATTACAGAATCACACCATTATTTATTTGACTCGAATCGATAAGTTAAGAATGACTTTATCGTTGCTTGCGGCTCGGAAATCAGGTAATTATGATCGTTTTTCAGGCAAAAAAATCGAGTTAGCTGCTGATGAGGTGAAATCCACCATGCAGCAACTGAAAACTTGGGAAAACAAAGTACTTGCGCAATTAACACCTGAATACAAGCTAGCCTTTGAGTCTCTTTTTGGAGACAGCCAAACACTAATTTTTCAAGACATTTCTTATCTGCTGAAGCTAAGCACCGCAGTTCACCCGGCACCTTCCAGGCAAGCATATCCAGACGATATTTCTGAATGGATTAAGAACTTTGAAGAAATTGAAAGCTCAATTGATGACCTTAAACTTTAGACTATGATCAATAAATCATTTGCGTTGGTGCTGTGCTGCTTGAATTTTCATTGCTTATTTGCTCAGACAGACCTTGTCCCCGAAGACCTTACCAAAAAGTTCTTTGAAACTTATGCGCAAGATCCTGCACTTGCTATTTCAGACGCTTTTAAAACTACCAAATGGGTAGACGAGAATGGTGATGGGGTGCTGAGTATGATCAGTCAGCTGGAAGGCACGATAGCGCTTGTGGGCGATTATTTGGGCTATGAACTTCTCAAAGAAAAGAAGGTGGGCAGTCGCTTTGTAATGTATGCTTATCTGGTGTACTACGAACGGCAGCCTTTAAGATTCACGCTTACTTTCTATAAGTCCGGAGAAAAATGGATGTATTTCAATGTAAAGTATGATGATTCCATGGATGAAGAAGTAGAGGAGGCGATGAAGGTATATCGGTCTCGATAACGCACCCGCTGGTCTGGGTTCAGAAGTTATATTTGCCGCTTTAAAAAAAATGACCCGTACGAATGTCTGATAAAAGGATCAAATCTGCCCTAATTTCTGTCTTTCACAAAGAAGGACTTGATCCAATTATTAATCACTTGGCAGGGCTTGGGATCACCATGTACTCGACGGGGGGTACTGAAAAACATATTCGCTCCTTGGGCGCCGAAGTGGTGCCCGTAGAGCAGCTTACCGATTATCCATCAATTTTCGGAGGCCGGGTAAAAACCTTGCATCCAAAAGTCTTTGGTGGCATCCTTCACCGCCGAGAAGATCAAAGAGATAAAGAAGAAGCAAAACGATATGACATTCCTGCAATCGATCTGGTAATTGTCGACTTGTATCCTTTTCAAGAAACAGTAGCCTCGGGTGCTTCTGAAGAAGACATTATTGAAAAAATTGACATTGGAGGTATCGCGCTGATTAGGGGTGCCGCCAAGAATTTTAACGATGTGCTTATCGTAAGTTCACGCGCTTACTACGGAGACCTTTTGGAAATACTTCAGGAACGAGAGGGGGTTACCTCTCTTAAAGAAAGAAAGCTTTTTGCGACACGAGCTTTTGCCACCTCCAGTGAGTATGACGCATCAATTTTCACTTGGATGAATAACGAGCAGCAAGTAGGTCAGCTCAGCCTGACAGCTGGGCCTGCAAACACGCTACGCTACGGCGAAAATCCACATCAGAAAGGGATCTTCTACGGGGATCTTAAGGAGTATTTTGAGCAAATTCATGGAAAGGAAATCTCTTACAACAACCTTGTAGATATTGAAGCTGCAGTCCAGTTGATCGCAGAGTTTTCCGAGGCTACTGCCTTTGCTATTCTGAAACACAACAATGCATGCGGAGTAGCACTAGCAGACACAGTCTTGCAAGCGTATCAACGTGCCTTTGCGGCAGATACTGTGTCCGCTTTTGGAGGGGTTTTGGTTACCAATCAACAAGTGGATCAATTGGCAGCCGAAGAGATCAATGGACTTTTCTTTGAGATATTAATTGCGCCCACTTTTTCAGATTCGGCTCTGGAGGTTTTGAAATCAAAGAAGAACAGGATTTTGCTGATTCAGAAAAAATCCTGGCATCAGGAATTTCAGTATAAAAGCTTACTTAACGGAGTACTTGCTCAAGACTATGACCTAAAATCTGAAAGCAGCTCTGACCTGGAAGTAAAAACCAATAAAAAACCATCAAGTGAAGAAATTGAGGACTTGCTCTTTGCTGCAAAAGTTTGTAAGCAATCCAAGTCCAATACGATTGTTCTGGCTAGGGAGAATCAATTATTGGCAAGCGGAGTAGGTCAAACCTCGCGCGTAGATGCCCTGAACCAAGCGATTGAGAAAGCCGGGAAGTTTGGATTTAGTCTGGACGGTGCAGTGATGGCCTCTGATGCGTTTTTTCCATTTCCTGACTGTGTAGAAATTGCACATAAAGCAGGAATCAGTGCGGTAATTCAGCCAGGCGGATCTATAAAGGACCAGGACTCAATCGACTATTGCAACAAACATGATCTCTCTATGGTGATGACTGGGGTGCGGCATTTTAAACATTGACAAAGTTCAAATGAAATTGAGGCTTTTGAACAATGAACTACAAAAATACGTGGTAAACTCAAGGCCCCGAACTGTAGTATTTAATAGCGAAATCTATCTTAACTTCACACAATGGGCGCACAAATAGATAAGAAAAGTCTGCTCAAGGGCTTTGCTATTAAAGCTGTGATCACGTTTGTTGCGTGGATGGTCCTTTATTATGGATTTATCATCCCGGATGGACGTTTAAACCGGGTGCTCACCAACACCGTAATCGCTGGGACTGTATTTGGGCTTTCAACTTTAGGCTATGATACTTCAGGGGAGGGAGACATGGTATTGATCAATGACCAGCCCGTGGTGCTAGTGGCGGATGCCTGCAATGGACTGGAGCTTTTTGCCTTATACATTGGGTTTTTGCTATGTTTTCCTGGGAAGTGGAAATACAAAGCCTTTTTTATTCCCATTGGCTTGATTCTGATTTACGTCATCAATGTGATGAGAGAAATTGTATTAGCATTAAACTACAAGTTCTTTCAAGAGACCTTCGATTTCAATCACAAATACACCTATGTTTTCATAGTCTACCTCTTTGTTTTTGCCCTTTGGAGATTTTGGTTGAATCGATACTCGATTTTGGCTAGGGGGTAGTGAGGATTAATAGCCATAAGATTCTAACTTCTGCGGTCTTCATTTCCATTTTATTGAATGGATTCTTTAAAATTTGGTTCTGTAGGCTCTATTCTGTTCCTGTAAGTCGTTTTATGAGCCTATTTGGAGTGCAGTCAGATGAGATACTACAAAAGCTAAATTCACTGTCAACCTCAGAGAGGTATTGGGACCATTATCTGGGGTGGTTTATATATTACCCGTTGTACTTCTTTTTGCATCTAGCTTTTATTTTTCTTTTGTTCAGGCGGCAAAAGCGTTTAAGAAAAATGGTGTGGATTGGATTTGTATCAGTAGTTTTTGGACTTCTTGCGTTTACTATTTTTGGCCGAGTAATTGGACTAGAGTTCATATATAAGTTAGCCTACACTCTTTTTCAGCATCTATTTGGTCTTCCCTTTATTTTGTTGATGATTGAAGGAGGCAGGATTTTGCTAGATGATATAGAGAAGTTGGAAGAGTCAAACAAACCATTAAAAAGTTAAGAAATGCAAACTGGTTATACTTCTGAGTCCTCCAAAGCCGGCGAAGAAGGTAAAATCGATATATTGAAGCTTTTTCTTTCTCTCTGGCGAAAGCGTATTTTCCTCACCAAGGTTTTGCTTGTTTTTTTGACTTTTGGGGTCATAATCGCGCTCACCTCGCCAAAAGAGTATAAAACTGGGACTATTCTTATACCAGAGAATCTAAATGAAACATCAGGTTTTGGGGGATCTTTTGGGGGATTAGCTGCAATAGCTGGCCTTGATTTGGGGAAATTAGAAAATGGTCAAGTGTCTATAAATCCAGCGCTGTATCAAAGCGTTTCTCGCAGTACACCTTTTTTATTAGAGCTCTTACAAGAAAGTTTCTATTTCAGAGAACTTGATGAATCTATTTCCTTGGAAGAATATTACTACTATCACTACAAGCTTGGTCTTTTTGAAAAAGTAATGGTATTACCCAGTCGACTTCTATTTTATGTAAAGCGATCTTTTACAAGCGGCGGAAACAAGATTGCGGAAGCAGAAGAAATAGATTTGGTACTTTCGGAGGATCAGCAGAAAATGATTGATGATTTATCAGGCAGAGTATTTGTGGAGATGGATTGGGAATTAAACGTCTTAAAAATAGAGGTAGAAATGCAGGATCCTATAGTTGCTGCAAAAATGGCACTTTTCACAAAAAATTATATCACAGAATATGTTTCGCAATATTCTACTGCTAAATCAGAAAGACAACTTCAAACAGTAGAAAACCAATTTCTAAAGAGAAAAACCGAATTTGAAGAGGCGCAAAGATCATTATCTTATTTTCGTGATCGAAATCGTAATGTTCTCAGTGCATTGGCAAAATCAGAGGAACAAAAACTACAATCTCAATATGACCTAGCCTTTGGTGTTTATAATCAACTGGCGCAACAATTGGAAGCGGTTCGTCTTCAATTGGAAGATCAGAGACCAATATTCACTGTACTGGAACCAATCAAAATACCCACAAAAAAAAGTAGACCTAAGAGAATGCTTACAGTTCTAATTTTTGCATTCGTTGGTATTGTTGTTGGATCAGTTTATGTGTTTATAACTACAGAAGAAAATGCCTAATACCCCGAAGGTTCTTTTTGTTTTTGGTACAAGGCCAGAAGCGATTAAGATGGCTCCTGTTATAAAAGTATTCAAAAGTGAAAATGACTTTGAAACCAGAGTCTGTGTCACTGGACAGCATAGAGAAATGTTGGATCAGGTACTATCATTCTTTGAAATCAATCCAGACTATGATTTGGAGCTTATGCGCCAAGACCAGACATTATATACTTTAACATCATCTATAGTCGAGAAATTGGAACTTGTTCTTGAAGAGTTCAAACCTAAATATGTTTTTGTGCACGGAGATACAACAACCACTTGTATTAGTGCGCTCACCTCCTTTTATGCGGGATGTAAAGTTTGCCATGTAGAGGCTGGTTTACGGACTTACAACAAATTTTCCCCCTTTCCAGAGGAAATGAATAGACAATTGACTGGTAGATTGGCAGATTTCCATTTCGCACCAACTATAGCAAGTAGAAATAACCTACTTAAAGAAGGCACTTTAGATTCTACTATTAAAGTGACAGGTAATACTGTTATTGATGCGCTATTTGATGGGGTTGAAAAAGTCAAGAGTAGTACACCTTCGGCCATTAAAAAATATCTGTCGCGATTTGACCAGGAAAAACACTGGATTCTGGTGACCGGCCACCGACGAGAAAATTTTGGGGATGGTTTTCTAGAGATATGCCATGCATTAAAAGAGATTGCACAAAGTAGGAGTAATGTTGAGATAATTTATCCAGTTCATCTTAATCCTAACGTACAAAAGCCTGTTTTCAAGATTCTAGATAATGTAGCCAATGTGCATTTGATATCCCCGCTAGAATACCCCTCTTTCATCTGGCTTATGAACAAATCACATTTCATAATCACAGATAGTGGCGGAGTTCAGGAGGAGGCTCCAAGTCTTGGAAAACCAGTACTAGTGATGCGAAACACAACTGAAAGGCCAGAGGCGGTTGAAGCAGGAACCGTAAAATTGGTTGGGACAGATAAAAACTTGATAATATCAGCATCCCTTTCATTAATTGATGATTTTTCAGCATACCAACGGATGAGTAAGTCTCATAACCCATACGGTGATGGTAAAGCTGCCAATAGAATTTTAGATTTCATTAAACATTTAGAATATGAGAATTAAGCCTGAAGTAGTCACATTGGGTCTCGGTTATATTGGCTTACCAACTTCTGCACTGATTGCTAAGATGCAAATTCCAGTCCTTGGCGTTGATGTGCAGAGCAGCATCGTAAAGACAATAAATGAAGGAAAAATTCATATTGCAGAGCCAGACCTAGATGAAATTGTAAATGAAGCTGTGAAAAACGGATTACTGGCTGCATCAATGTCTCCGGAAGAAGCAAATACCTACTTAGTAGTAGTTCCTACCCCATTTAATTCTAAGCACGAGCCCGACATCTCTTTCGTGGAATCGGCTACTCAGAGCGTAATTCCGTTACTAAAGGCAGGGGACCTGTTTATCATTGAGTCTACTTGTCCGGTAGGCACTACTGAACATATAGCCAAAATTATTTTTCAGGCAAGGCCTGAATTATCCGCTAAGATCTCGGTGGCTTACTGTCCTGAGCGAGTTTTGCCTGGAAACGTTATGAATGAATTAATTAACAATGATCGTGTTGTAGGAGGCATTGATGAAAACTCGACAAGGGAGGCAAAAAAGTTTTATGAGAGATTTGTAAAAGGGGAAATACATGAAACAAATGCCCGAACCGCAGAGATGTGTAAGTTGGTTGAGAACTCATCCCGAGACGTTCAAATTGCATTTGCAAATGAGCTATCCATTATTTGCGACAAGGCAAAAATTGATGTTTGGAATCTGATTAGCCTAGCAAATAAGCACCCCCGGGTGAATATCTTGAGTCCCGGCTCTGGTGTAGGGGGACACTGTATTGCTGTGGACCCTTACTTTATTGTAGCAAACTATCCAATGGAATCGCAGATCATTGGCAAGGCGCGAGAGATTAATAATTATAAGTCCTTCTGGGTTTCAGAAAAAATTCAAGAGGCACGGCTTCAGTGTGAAGTTGATAATGGGCGAAAACCGAGCGTTGCTTTAATGGGTTTAGCTTTCAAGCCTGATATTGATGATTTACGAGAAAGTCCGGCTAAATATATTGTGCAAAAGGTACTTCAAGATGATCAAGATGGGGAATTTTTTATTGTTGAACCGAATATATCTGATCACCGAGTATTTAAATTGACAGCAACAAGAGATGCGATTGAAAAAGCAGATATTATTTGTTTCTTGGTGGCTCATAATGAATTCAAAAAAATAAGCATAAACAATAACAAGAAGATCCTGGATTTCTGCGGTGTGCGAACCCATGAAACTCTATAGCTGTGAAATTCTTAAACCCTCTAGCAGGGGATAAAAAGTCTTTTGTCTACAACTTCTTTTCTCTTACAGCACTTAACGTAATTAATTACGTTTTTCCTATTGTAATGGTCCCTTTTTTAACCAGAGTCTTGGGTTTATCTGGATATGGAACCTATGCGCTAGCTCTATCATGGGCCAATATAGGTTTGCTATTTGTACGTTTCGGATTCGACTTTTCTGGGGTTCAAGAAATCTCGAGGTGGAGGGATGAACCACAAACTTTACAGAAAATATTCTCCGAAATTCTCTTTACTAGAATCTCCTTTGGTCTATTGGTAGCATTTGGAATGATCTTTCTTTCCTATTTTCTGGCTAGGCCCACGGATCTGTACTTATACCTAGCGAGTCTCGGGATTTTAATTGGAGTTTCACTTAATCCAAATTGGTTGTTTCAAGGTATGGAGAAAATGCAATTTTATGTTGCTATCACAAGTATTTCCAGAATTCTCTTCTTGGTCCTCGTTTTGTTTTTGGTGAAAAGTCCCAGGGATTCCATGTTAGTAATGGCACTTAATTCTCTTTCGATGATGTTAGGAGGGACACTTAGCTTAGGATTCGCCTGTAGGTACTTCAACCTTCAAATTAGGCTTCCTAGTTACAGTGGAATGATAAAACAAATTAAAAATGGCTGGCAACTTTTTTTAAGTACTATCGGAATTAGCTTTTATCGGGACTTTACAACAGTGATAGTTGGGGCAGTTCTGGATGCTCCTGCGGTGGCTATTTTCTCTGTTTGCGAAAAGGTGCTTAAAGTAATTCAATCGCTTACAGCTCCAATAATAAATGCCCTCTTCCCTGTTTTTTCAAGAAAATTTCAGCTTCAGAAGGCTGAAGAGTTCCAAAATTTCATAATACTTGGCAAGAAATATGCTTTAATCCTTACGATTACTTCAATAGTTGCATTTTTATCTTCCCCGCTTATCCCTTTTGTTTTCGGGCCTGAGTACTACAATACTGTACAGCTTTTTAGAATTTTAATCCCAATCATTATTTTCGGGGGTCTTAGTTACTACATCGGAGTTTTAGGCTTAGTTAATTTAGGCAGGCAGAAGAGTTTCTCGTCATATGTTTGGTTTGCTGGTCTGACAGGATTGCTCTGTAATTATGTGCTTTCTTCAATTGTTGGTTTGACGGGAACTGGAATCTCACTCGTGTTCTGCGAAGTTCTTTTATTTGGTCTCTGTTTAAAAGAACTTAACAAATACTCTCGACAACTTACCAAATGAAATCTCTTTCAATCGTCATCCTACAATACAATAACTCAGCCCTAACCTTAAACCTTCTAGAATCGATTTCTACCTATGAAAGTGAATACGACAGATGGGAAATTTTAGTAGTTGATAATAACTCTGATGAAGATGACAAATTCAAGGAGATAAATAGTCGTTTTCCGTTTGCTATCTGTAAGAAGAATTCGAAAAACTTAGGGTTTGCAAAGGGTGTCAACCTTGAAATTGAATCGATCAATAGTAGGTACTTTCTTCTTATAAATAACGACATGGAACTGAATAATGCGGCGATCTCCCAGGCTCTTGACGTAATTGAAAGTTCAAGCGCTGACGGAATAACGTGTAGAGTGGTGGGTATTGATGGTACAACTCAAAATAATTCATCGCGATCGCTAACTAATTGGAATATATTCTTAGGAGCACTCGGCTACATTGCGATTTGGCATTCGTTGAAGAAAAGGGCTAAAAAAGCTTTTAAGGTCGGGTATATCAATGGCGGATTTCTCCTTATGAAGACTGAGCTTTTCAAAGAAGTGGGAATGTTCAACGAATCGTTTTTTATGTACGGAGAAGATATTGATTTAATGCTTCGACTTAACCGAAAAAAAGCTGTTCTGTTGCATACCAATCGAGGTGAGGTTTTACACCTTGATGGTGCGAGTGCCAGAAAGAAATGGGACAGCAATGAGAAGATGAAAGTGCAGTTAGGAAATACTCTGAAAGCCCACTGTTTGAACAAGTCTTGGCTGTCGTTTCAAGTGCTTAAGTGTATTCTGATCATTAAAACAGTAGGGCGAAGCACTTTATATTTTAATCGCTCATATCTTCACCCAGTATCATTCATTTTTCATTTTAAGTATGAGACGGCAAAGAATTGATATTTTCAGCCCGCTACTGTTTTTTCCAATCGTCTACTTATTAATCAACTTATTAATAGCCCAAAATGATACACCATTTTCCGCCTTGCTTATTGTTCTATTCTTCGCATTCTACTACGTTGGTTGTTTTATAATG
>JBCCLV010000019.1:0-43733 GCA_039026695.1 Bacteroidota bacterium | reverse complement strand
CCTGCGCCAAGATAGGCTCATGTTGTAATCGTCATCAGCTCTGGAATCTGTGTGTGACCCCAATTCGATGTAGATCTTTGGATTGTCATTCATAATTTGGACTAAACTATCCAAGACAAGCGCTGCATCGCTTCGAATATCTGATTTATCAAGATCGTAGTAGATATTTTCCAGCACGATGGCTTTTTCCAAGACAATTGGATCCATCATTATCTTGGTCTCAAAAGTTATATTGGTCACTTCTTCTGTAAGTGTGGCCTTATCCACAGACTTGCCTACCGTGCTAAAGTCCTTTCTTACGGTAAAGTAGTCCGTCTTTTCACTTATCAGATCATAGTGTTCCTCTGGGTAGACTCGGAAATTAAATCTACCGTCACCCCCTGTGAAGGACTCATCCAGCACTTCTTTATTGTCTGAGGTGAGGCTCACTTTAGTATTAGGTAAAATAATTTCTTTTCCTGCATCATCTGTGGTGACAGTGATTCCTGTAAGAAAGTAATTGACGATTTTGAGATTGGGATCATCATTCACAAATGTGTAAATATCATCATCGCCTTGTCCTCCTTTTCTATTTGATGAAAAGAATCCACGTGTAAGATTGAACTGAAATAAGCTAAAATCGTCAGCCGAAGAGTTCATCGGTTTACCCAAATTATTGACAGTGATTTTACCACCCTCTCTTACGGCCTGAAATAAATCAAGCTTGCCGAATCCCGGATGACCATCAGAAGAGAAATAGAGGCTGCCGTCTTCGCTCACGAAAGGAAAAGCCTCATCACCGCTGGTGTTGATGTCTGGACCAAGGTTGCGCACATCTACCCACCTACCCCTTCGATTTACTTTAGCCACATAAAGATCAGAACCGCCAAAACCTCCTTTTCGGGTAGAGGCGAAGTACAATGACGTTCCATCAGGACTGAAAGCAGGAGTTGAGTCCCAGGCATCAGCCTCATTTATAGAAAGTGGGACTGGTGTGGACCATTCTCCGTTACGATACCTAGCAAAAAAGAGATTCACGTCCGCATAGCCATTTGCCTTACCGTCGTTTCCCTTGGCAAAGATCATGGAACTTCCATCGGGTGAGATTGCCACAGACCCTTCGTTTGTATCAATATGATTGATAATGGGATCTAATGCAGTCATGGTCTTAATATCTACATTGGCGCCCTTGCTCGCCACTCGATAAATATCTGTGTAAGGAGTACCTGTAGTTCGGTAGATTTTTCCACCATCTCTATTGGTAGTAAAGTACAAAAATCGACTGCTGAAAACCGGTGAGTATTCAGCTTTTGGGGTATTAATGGCTGCCAGATTTTTTACACGATAGTAGCTACTGTCTTTTTCCAACGCCTCGATCTTATCTAGATTTTCTAGTGCTTTTTCTGCCAATGCCTTGGCCTTTTCATCAGTCGCGCGCGGTACATAGTTTAATAACACTGTCCTTGCCTCATCATACCGCTGATCCACCTTAAGGCCCTCAGCAGTGTAAATGTGAACCTTTTCATCAGGAGTGCCGGACTTCAAGACCTCCTGGTAGTAAGGGACGGCTTCTACTATACGATTAGATCTTCTGTAAGCATCTCCCACCATCAAATTTTCTTTTACCGAGTTCTTAGAAGGATTTTTACCTAGTTTATTGATAATAACATCAAACTCTGCCTTGCTCATACTTTTCTCAAGGGAGCAAGATGTAAATAGGAAAAGAACAAAAACAACAAGTATTCTCATACTCAATATTAACGTGCTAGCACTAGGCGGGATTATTCAACTTAGACGAATAAGCAATCGCCAGGATTCAAAAGTATAGATTGGAATTTAAAGCTATTCAGAAAATGCAATCCATTGATGGGGATCAACAAGAAAGCACAGAGAAACTACATAAATAGCTGTCGTGAAGACTATAGATACCTATTGAACCAAGTCTTTTCACTGCTGACCAACCACTTTTCGCTTAACTCCGCAACATTTTTAACTGTGTTATCAAAAATTTTCGTTTCTGCTTTGAGAATGCTCTTCTTGACTTGGTCTTTTAGTTCCGCAAAAGGAAAAAGACGGATTTGGTCATCTATTAAGAATGCAACTTGCCCGGAGGTCATAAAAGATACCTGGAGTTCATGTTCCAGCGCTTTGATCAAATGCACAGAAGAATCAATGCTACATCCGCTGGCCTGGCTGAAAGATTCATCCACGGAAATGATCAAAAATTGATCGTATTCAATCTTGTAAGAGGCTTTTAAGTCCTGACCGTGGGCTTGCCATCGCTGTATAAACTCTTCTGTGCATTGTTTGACAAAAGCTACTTCATGCGGTGATAAAGATCTATTGCTTTGATAAATCCAAAGTCTGGCGTCACCCGGCATCTCGTGAAAAGGAACCAACATGTCAGTTCAAACCCTCAGATTCTGCAATCAGTTCAGCCAAGTCTTTTACTGCCACCTTATCTTCCATTTCCTTGTTTTTTACACCATCGGACATCATGGTGAGGCAAAAGGGGCAAGCTACTGCAATACAGCCGGGTTTTGTCTCTAGCGCCTCCTCTGTGCGCTCAATATTAATTTCTTTCTTTCCTGGTTCAGCATCTTTAAACATCTGTGCTCCACCAGCACCGCAGCAGAGCCCTTTCTTTTTGGAGCGCTTCATCTCCACAAGGTCTGCATCCAGCGCTTCTAAAACCGCTCTTGGTGCCGTATATACATCATTGGCCCGACCAAGAAAGCAAGAATCATGATACGTTATTCTCTTTCCCTTAAACTCGCCACCGCCCTGAATCGCAATCTTTCCCTCATCAATAAGCTGCTGCAAAAATTGCGAATGATGGATCACCTCATAGTTGCCTCCAAGCTCAGGGTACTCGTTTTTTAGTGTATTAAAGCAGTGTGGACAAGCGGTTACTATTTTCTTTATCTCATAGCCATCCAATACCTGAATATTGGCCATGGCTTGCATTTGAAATAAGAATTCATTGCCAGCTCTTCTTGCGGGATCCCCAGTACATGTCTCTTCAGGACCTAGCACGGCAAAATTCACCCCCACTTTATTGAGAATTTTCACGAAAGCCTTAGTGACGTTTTTGTACCTGTCGTCGTAAGATCCTGCGCATCCCACCCAAAAAAGTACTTCGGGCTTCTGACCCAGTGCTAATAAATCTGCTACCGTGGGTATCCGTAATTCACTCATACCTCCTCCTTTACTTTTTCCATCATCTCGTCGGCCCAGTTGAAACGATCTTGTGATCCAAATTTCCAGGGCGCAAAATTGGTTTCCACATTCTGAAACATTGCATTCCATGATGCTGGTGAACCAGACTCTTCCATCGCAACATAACGTCTTGTCTGTAAGATGATGTCTAGTGGATTGATATTTACCGGACAAGCCTCTACACATGCATTACAGTTAGTACAAGCATTAATCTCCTCTTTGGAGATGTAATCTCCCAACAGCGTCTTACCATCATCCAGACCATTTTTACCAACATCTTCTAGTCGGTCTCTGGTATCCATCATGATCTTGCGAGGTGACAACTTTTTTCCAGTGAGATTTGCGGGACACTCCGACGTACATCTACCACACTCTGTACATGCATAGGCATCCATCAGATTTTTCCAGGATAGATCATTTACATCTTTCGCACCAAATCTCATGCCCTCAGGCGGTGGAGACTCACCGCCCTCCACTGGCATACCCAACATGATTTTTACTTCATTGGTGATCTCGTCCATATTGTCCATTTTACCTTTGGCCTCAAGACGACCATAATAAGTGTTCGGAAAAGCCAGAAAAATATGAAGATGCTTTGAGTAGGTCACGTAGAGAGCAAATGCAAAAATTCCCACAATGTGAAACCACCAAGCACCGCGCTCCACTACTATCAGCGTGCTTGTGGATAAAACATCTAGCCATCCAAACATAAGACCACTAAAGAAAAAGTCTCCAGTCTGCGTGTAATGAGCGACATTTCTCGATTGCAGGATCTGATCAGCCCCATTCATTGCCAGGATGGCAAGCATTAGTAGCACCTCAATAATCAGGATGAGGTTGGCATCAAGTGCAGGCCAGCCAACCATCTCTATCTTCTTAAAGCGATTGATCTTTAAGACGTTTCTTCTCACTGAGAAAACCACGCATGAAAAGAGCACGCCCACTGCCAAAAATTCAAAGAAATTGATGGCGGAAGTGTATAGACCTCCTAAGAATGGAGCAAATACCCGATGTGTTCCTAATATTCCATCAATCACAATTTCTAGCACCTCGATATTGATAAGAATAAAGCCGACGTAAATCAGCATATGCAGCAATGCAGGTACTATCCGCTTAAACATCTTTTTTTGACCCAGGGCAACCAAAATCATATTTTTTAGACGCTGGCCTCCAGGATCTGGCGCAAGCTTTACTTCTCTTCCAATCTTGATGTTCTGTGCAATGCGTCTTACTCTCTTCCCAATCAGATAAGCAAAAAAGCCTGCAATGAGCACAAAAGCGAGCTGAGGCAAAAACTGCATAAACATCAACGTCTCCCCTAAATAAAATTTTGCCATTTCACTTTATTCTCTACTTTTGCCCACCCAAAAACGGTGCTGTAGCTCAGTTGGTAGAGCATCGGACTGAAAATCCGTGAGTCGGTGGTTCGAATCCACTCAGCACCACTTTTGAAACCATTCATCCGAATGGTTTTTTTGTTTCTAAGTCGCTCTAGTCTCTCCAATTCGCCATTTTGTTACAAACAAGCCATAAACTTTCTGAGCCCAATCAAACTCTCCGCTTTCGAAGATAATTGAAATCAAGAAAATAGTATGCATGCATACTATTTTTAGATCGTTTCAAAATAACGAACACTAGAGGATCAAAGTTTCTGAATCATATTACGAGCGTGTCTTAACGTTTCAGCAGGATGGTTTGTGAGGATGCTTACGAATTAGATTCCCAAAACAAATCACCTCAACAAAAAGGCTAAAAATCTGATAAAAAGGAATGGGATTTTATGATATCAATTAAATTATTATCAAAATAAAATCACTTTTTTTCCAAAGAAGTAAAAATTATAATTTCCAATCAGGTATCTCCATCTAGTGTTTATTTTCCGGCTCCTTTTAGATATTTTTGAGGGTTTGCAGGAAAAAAAGTCATGCAAACAACGTCAGTAAACGCCCTGTTTCTACACAGCTCAATAACTCACAGACAAGGCTTAAGGACAAGAAGATTAGAAAAGATTAAATGACAAAATCAATAAGAAGAGAAGTATTTAACCCCTCCGTGGAGCATTCGAGTTGCGGTGTTGGATTTATCACTCGAAAAGATGGACAACAGACCCATGAGGTACTAACGCTTGCAGATCAGTCGCTTTGCAAAATCCCGCATAGGGGAGGAATTAGTGCTGAAGGAATTGGAGATGGTGCCGGAGTAAATATTGACATCTCAGAATATTTTTTCCAAAAGCTACTAGGTGATAAAAGCCTTAAAGGAGGTGAATTTGGAGTAGGAAATTTCTTCTACCCGTATAGCGAAGCATTTCACCAGAAAGCTGATGACGTAATTGAAGAAACGCTAAAAGCAAATGGCTTCAAAAAATTATTGAGGCGAAAAATAGAAGTGAATAAGGAAGTGCTCAATGAAGCCGCTCAAAAGGCGCAGCTTCCCATTATTCAATTTGTATTTTCAAAACCCAAGCAATTACAAGACCGAAAGCTTTTTGAAAAAGCCATATACGTAGCACTTCTTAAAATTGAAGAGGCAGCATTTTCTGATGGCGAATTACGCGGATTTTACCCTCTGTCGATGAGCTGCTACACGCAGGTGTATAAGGGTAGATTGGTCAGCTCGGAAGTATTTCCTTATTTCGTTGATCTCTCCAACCCAGATCATAAAATAAACAGTTTATTCTTCCACACCCGGTTCTCAACCAACACTGCTCCTAACCCAATTTTCGCTCAGCCATTTAGGAAGATGGCACATAATGGAGAAATAAACACCGACAAAAAGAACCGTCTCAGTGAAGATGCAAAAGCAAGAGCTAAGGGTAAATCCATCTATTTTCCGGCTGGACAATCCGATTCATCCCGTCTGGATCAAACGCTGACCCGGCGCGTAATGGAGGATGACGTTCCAATTGATGAAGCAATTTTAGCGTTAATGCCTCCTGCTTGGGAAAATGACGAAACTTATGATGGGAAGATCAGGGATATGTTATCCTATTTCTCGCTAACAGAGGAAAAAAACGACGGCCCTGCGGCTGTAATTTTCTTCGACGGAATTAAAATTGGTGCCCACCTTGATAGATTAGGTTTGAGGCCCTTGCGTACCGTAGAAACAGTTGAGTATTTAGCTGTGATGAGTGAAGCGGGTCAAATAGACTTTGATCCCAAAACAATAGTAAGTCGAGGAAAAGTAGAGGCTGGTGGTATTTTCATGTACAATCATGAAGACAAAACCATCTCCAAAACACGTGCAGTGTTAGAGAACCTTGCGGGAAAAAAAGATTATAAGTCGCTACTTGAGAAATCAGTGTTGCAGCTTAATGAGCTCCCAAATAAATCTCTAAAGGATTACCATATACCGCAGCATCTTTCGGATGCCGCCAGGCATGTTGCTTATGGATTAAATAAAGAAAGCTTCAAGTTCTTCCTGGACCCTATGCTGGAGCTAGGTAAAGAAAAGATATCAGCGATGGGCTTTGGCGTAGCGCCCAATGTGCTTGAGCCAAATGAGGGGGGAATGTCTAGATATTTTTCGCAGCGCTTCGCACAGGTAACAAATCCACCTCTGGATAGCATACGGGAAGCAGATGGCATGACCATTAAGGTCTCTCTGGGTCGCAATCCACATTTTCAGAAAAATAGTGGAAAGCAATTAGTTATCGAATCCCCTGTCTTACAGCCTAATCAACTGCTGCAGATAGAGGCCGCAGAAACATTGGAAATAAAAAAGATTGATGCAACATACAACGTTGATACCGAAAATCGTGAAAACAACAAGACCCAGCTAAAGTCTGCGGTTCATAAAATCTGCGATTTGGTGGAATCGTTTGTAAACGAAGGTGCAGAAATTATCATCTTAAGTGATGTTCAGGTCTCAGAAAAATCAGGAGCAATACCGATCATTTTACTGGTTTCTGCCGTCAATCAAAGATTAATTAGTACCGGAAAAAGATTTCATGCCAGCATTATCGTAGAGACCGGGCAGGCTGTAAGTACTCACGATACAGCATGTATTCTAGGTTTTGGAGCATCTGCAGTATGTCCTATCACGGTGTTCACCCGTGCGAAGGAGCTCTATCCGGTGGAAGAGATTCCTAAACGTCTTCAAAGCTATCAATCGGCGATTGAAAAAGCCATAATGAAAACATTGGGTAAGTTTGGTATATGCACTGTCGAGTCTTACATCGGTGGAGAATTTTTCGAATCAAATTTTTTAGATACAGAGGACGAATATCTCAAGCAGATTTTCCCAAACATCAATTCACCCATAGGAGGTGCATCTTTTGCAGACTTGGCTAATAATAGCGCTGAGTGGCATCAGAAAATATTTAAGGTAAAGAGTGAAAATGAAATCCCCTTGCTGGGCCTTTTCAAAGAACGTACAGATGGAGCGGGTCACTCTTATGGTTCAACTGCCGTACGAGAGTACGTCAAAATGACTGAAGAGAACTTTACCTATACCGATTATCCGGTACCAAACGAGCAGCCTCATCAAACCGAGTTAGTTCCAAATGATCCCAGCTATAAACTATTGGGTTTTGACAAAAGAACTCCCGAGCAGCTTTCAAACCATAAGATCACCCCTGCATATCGCAACTTTGTAAAGGAGGTCTATCGTGAGCGGGAATTAAGACCGGCAGCCATCCGTGACGTTTTACACCTACCCTTCAATGCGCACAATGCGACCACAGTCAAGGATTATGAAGATATTATTGACCGTTTTTGCACAATAGGTAATGTTTCAATTTGTGTACAGGGTATCTCCATAAGCCAAAAAGACAGTGTATTTACGCTGCATATTACCAGCCGAACCTGTAAGCTTTTTGCCGAAGCGCTCGTGAATAAATTCGGGGATGAAATCGAACTAATCACGATCAAAGGAAAACTGGAGTTTGTCGCAAAAGGGAATGCCTACAACTTTTGCAGCCTTTTACAACAGGGAAAAGATCCTATTCAGCTCGAAGAAGTAACCCAAGCACACAACATTACGTCAACATTTTCATCCGGTGCGATGAGTCACGGCGCACTGGTCGCTAAAGCCCACCAGGCGGTGGCGCAAGGAGCAAATATTGCAGGTGCACTAAGTAACTCTGGAGAAGGTGGAGAACAAAGGTTTCGCTACAACTCTATCAAAGCCAGTAAGATAAAGCAGTTTGCTTCCGGCCGTTTTGGAGTTTGGGCAGGATACGTCGCAGATCCGTCTCTAGAAGAAATTGAGATTAAAATTGCGCAAGGTGCTAAGCCGGGCGAAGGAGGTCAACTACCTGCTAAAAAGGTGAATGTAGAAATTGCTGCTGCTCGCAGTGGAACTCCCGGTGTAGAATTGGTTTCTCCTCCACCCCACCACGATACCTATTCTATTGAAGACCTTGCACAGTTGATCCATGATGCCAAATGTGCTCGCGTAAGGGTTATTGTGAAGCTTGTTTCATCCGAGGGTGTAGGAACGATTGCTGTAGGTGTGGCAAAAGCAGGTGCAGACGTAATTAATATTGCTGGAAATACCGGTGGCACAGGAGCTGCTCAGGTTACAAGTCTGAAAAATTCTGGTAGAATTGCTGAGATTGGTATCGCAGAGGTACACCAGGCATTATCAGCAAACGGCCTTAGAGATAAAGTCATTCTGAGGTGCTCAAATGCGCATCAGACCGGGCTTGATGTCATCAAATCTGCAATCTTAGGTGGTGATTCCTTTGAGTTTGGGACATCTGCACTTATGATGCTTAAGTGTGTGATGGCAAAAAACTGCAATGTAAAATGCCCTGCAGGCCTTACTACGAATGAAGAAATGTATGAAGGTGACCCCAGGGCGCTCGCACAGTACTTTATCAACTTGGCGCATGAGGTACGCGAGCTTTTGGCGAGGCTCGGTTATAAATCGCTAAAAGACATTCGGGGAAAAACAAACTTGCTCAACCTCATCCGACATGAAACCATGATTGGACAGCTCGATATGAGCGGTATGCTGGTAGAAGCTGAAGAAATAAAAGTGGAGAATCCTGTCTACTTGGAAGCAAACTTTGATCCGGATGATCACTACATTATAGATTTTGAAAGAGACTTCATACAGCAAGCACTACCAACTATCAGTATTGATGGGCCGGAACTCAAAAATCTTAATAAAACCACCGGAGGGCAATTTTCGGTAGACGTAGAAAGGTATCTGAATTACCAGGTTGACCCTTTTCTTGCAGCTAATCATCCTTCTATATTGGAATTGAAAAGCGGCAGAAGAATCATGGCTCAAGATTCAGTTACCATTCGCACCACAAAGTCTGCTGGTCAAAGTTTTGGAGCATTTAATAATTCGGGAGTTACCCTGATTCACGAGGGACTGTGTAACGACGGAGTTGGTAAAGCACTGACTGGGGGCTGTATTGTAATAAAAAATCCAGGATTTGCGGATGAGGTTTCATCTGACTTTGAAAACCCAAATAACCTTATAGGGAATTTTGCTTTATTCGGTGCGATGGGGGGTGAGCTGTACGTCAACGGGCAGGCCGGGGATCGATTTGGTGTAAGAAATTCCGGTGCAGTAGCAGTGGTGGAAGGAGTAGGAGATTTTTGCTGTGAATACATGACAAACGGTACAATTGTGAATCTTGGCCACTATGGTAAAGGTTTTGGTAACGGGATGAGCGGTGGGACAGCCTACCAGTATGACCCAGCTCACAAAATACATACAAGGAGCTCTAAGGATTCAATTGAAATCATACCACTTTCTACCCAGGACCAACTATCCGAAGGAAACGAAGAAGCACTGTTAAATCACTTGCATCAGCACTATGTGCGCACCAGTTCTCCTCTGGTGAAACAGCTTTTAGACAACTGGGAAGAAGAAAGGCAGCACTTCTACTACATGATCCCAAAATCTCTCATCAATTACCATAGAGGCGAAAACATATTGAAGCTTCTATCTAGAAAAGAGATGATTGAGGAACTGGCAGTGGCTACCGCAAAAAACAATGTGCAGTTTATATCCAATGCATACTTAAACGAATACCACCTTTTTAACGGACTTACACCAGACTATTCAGAAAATTCCGAAGGGGGCAATCTGGTACCGCAGTACATTGTGGTAGCTGGTCTCTGGAGAAGAGCGCTTGAAGCCGCAGGAAAAATAAGTAAGTACGATGTAGACCGCAATGCCAAAAAACTGATCATCACACAGGATAGAAAATTTATGGACATCCTGTTTAAAGACATGAAAGATGCTTTTATAAGCTATTCTGATGATGCACTAGCACATCTGCTTGCAGATAAGCGAGTCAGAGATTACAAAGAAGCGTCTTCTAAAAGGGAAGTGGCGGATACAAATGCGTTGGGCAGCACAGTATGGATCATAGAATGTGATAAGGTAAATGCATTACATCTCAAAAACTACCAGTCAATGACGAAACAATTAGCCACACATTACCTTAATGTATTGGCGCATGCAGTTGCAGAAGTTGCCTAAAAATCGTTTGTTTTTAAGCAAATTTGTGGGAGAGAGAAATGGATAAAGAGAAGATATTAGCACTACTACAAGAAAATGGTAAGCCTCCGGTAATGCTGAACGGCCTACCACTGAACAGTCAGCAAAAAAATTGGCTTGATGGGTTCCTATCAGGGTTGCAAATGCAGGTAGCAGATCAGCACCAGACCTCTGAGCCGATTGGTAAGCCGCTCACCATTATATACGGAACGCAGACTGGTAACTCAGAGGCGGTAGCAAATGAAGCAGCGACCATTGCTAAAAATCATGGCCTGGCTCCTACTGTGCTAGACATGGGCGATGTTAATCTTACCGAACTAGTGAAAGTAGAACGACTGCTTGTGGTCACTAGTACCTATGGGGAAGGTGAGATGCCAGACAATGCACACGTGATTTGGGAGGAAATGACCAGCGCAGATGCCCCAAGATTTGACAACACCTATTATTCAGTACTTGCACTGGGAGATACCAGCTACGACGATTTCTGTGAAGCTGGGATACTGTGGGACAAAAGGCTGGAGGAACTTGGCGGCAGCAGAATAGCCGACCGTGTAGACTGTGACGTGGACTATGAACCACTTTCTCAGGAATGGATCGGGACGGTAATGCCTATCATGACCGAAAGAGGATCTCAAGAAGCTGTGCAGATGACGGTAAACGGCAAGGAGACCCAAAAACCTAAGTACACCCGCAAAAATCCGCTTGAAGCAGAGCTTATTACCAAAAAACTGCTCAGCAGTGAAGATTCAAGCAAAGAAATTGTACACTATGAGTTTTCGCTGGGAAGCTCAGGCGAGACTTATTTGGCAGGAGATGCACTAAATGTAGTGCCTGAAAATAGCCCCCAACTCATCCAGGAAATCCTTGATCTTTTTGATACCAAGACCGACGAAGAAACCAGACGGCAGCTTAGATACGATCTGGAGATCCGCACTCCAAGTAAAGAGTTAATTCAGCTGGTTGGCGAAAACACTGAGGATGAGGAGCTAAAACGTATGGTGGAGAACGATGATAAAGAGGCGATAGATGCATACATGTGGGGCCTTGACTGTCATGCATTGATTAAGTCTTACGGGCACGGCAAGATTTCCTTTTACGATTTTCTAAAAACATGCAAGCCACTTACACCCAGGGCCTACTCAATTTCCTCTAGCATCAAAGCACATGAAAACGAAGTACACCTCACGATAAGCAGCGTACGGTACAGTAGGGAAGACCGTGCACAGAATGGTGTTGCCTCGACCTATCTCGCAGATATGGTGAAAGTGGGAGAAAACGTAAAGTGCTACTTCTCACCAAATAAGCAATTCAAGATTCCCGAAAATGGAGACCTACCGATCATTATGGTAGGACCGGGTACAGGTATTGCTCCCTTTAGAGCATTTTTAGAGGAGCGCGAACAAACGAGCGCTAAAGGAGAAAACTGGCTGTTTTTTGGCGATAGAAATAAAGCACACGATTTTATCTATCAAGATGAAATAGAGGAGATGGTCAAAAATGGACTTCTCTCTCGGCTTGACCTGGCCTTCTCGAGGGATCAAAATGAAAAAGTTTACGTTCAGGATAAGATGCTTGCCAAAGGCGATACCTTATTTCAATGGTTAGAAAGAGGCGCCTACTTTTACATCTGTGGTGATGCATTTCGCATGGCGCGAGACGTGGATCAGGCCTTACATACTATTGTATCCGTACATGGTAAAATGAGTGACTCAGATGCAGCGAGCTATGTGAATAATCTCAAAAAGCAAAAGAGATACGTGCGTGATGTTTACTAGGCAGACCAACGCTTCCAGCTAACTAACCTAATTGCGAAAGTGCTTGAAATTTATTTAGCTGTACTGTCGAAGAGAAAAAACTGAGAAGAGAAAAAGTGGGCCCTGCTGGGCTCGAACCAGCGGCCACCTGATTATGAGTCAGGTGCTCTAACCAACTGAGCTAAGGGCCCTTTCGCCATTTAAGCAAAACCATTTCAAACGTCAGGTTTGACTTTCAAAAGGGAGCGCAATATTACATATTTGCCTCTAATTTTCAATAACATGTCCGATCTAGTAAAAGGCATAGATGTAGTTCTTTTTGACCTGGGTAATGTCTTACTCGATTTGGACTATCCTCGCATTATCCAAGAATTCAAAAAAGTGGCGAGGAAAAATCAAAATAACATTCGAAAACTTGTGATGGACTCCAAAGTGCTGATCAAGTTTGAAACAGGGCAAATTGAGGCTGATCGGTTTAGAGAAGCTGTAAATCAAATCCTTGCCTGCAGCCTTTCTGAATTAGAATTTGAAGCTATCTGGAATAGTATGCTTTCCAGCATCACCAAAGAGCGAATGGACAAAGTGTTAAAGATCGGTGAGCGTTTTGATACTTACATCTTGAGCAACTCTAATATCACTCATGAGATTGCCTTCGAGCAGATGGTAATGGACGCTACTGGTAAGCCTAGTATCAGAGATTTTGTGAAAGAAGCTTACTTTTCACACGAGATTGGGATGCGAAAGCCAAATGCTGATATATATGAATTTGTGGTAGATGACATTGAAAACTATCCCTCCCGGATGCTATTTCTGGACGATCGCCTAGATAATATAGAAGCAGCAAAGGCAGCAGGCATGAAAGCTGTGCAGATTTTTCATCCCGATAAGCAAATAAACGAGCTCTTTAATCTTGGATAAGCAAACCAAAACCTACCTGATCCAGGGTGCGCTTTTCATTACTACGTTGATTACCACTACCCTAACAGGTCTTGAGTGGAGCGTAAGCAAATACCTAATTTCAGGCATATCCTGGGAAGAATTTGCAAGCGGATTTGCGTTCTCCATTCCATTTCTCGGGATACTCACTTTTCATGAGTTTGGGCATTATTTCACAGCAAAGTACCACAAGATCAAGGTGACCCTGCCTTACTACATTCCATTGTGGTTTGGCTTCTTGGGCTTACCAAGCCTTGGGACTATGGGAGCTTTTATACGCATCCAAGAGCAGATCTCCAGCCGGAAAAAGTACTTCGACGTGGGAGTATCAGGGCCCATTGCTGGCTTTGTAGTAGCAATCATTTGCTTTGTAGTAGGATTTAGAACCTTACCGGAGACCAGTTATATCTACGAAATACATCCTGAATATGAAGTTTTCGGAGCTGAGTTCGAGGAAAAAATGGAGGGTTTGGATACCCTCATCCTGAAAAAAGACCTGAATCCCAGCCGTATGAACTACGAGTTTCTCCCGGATACGATTAAAACCCAAAGAGGGTCTATTGCATTCGGCGACAATCTGCTCATGAAAATGGGCAGGAAGTACATTGCACCAGCAGATCGGTACATCCCAAGCAGTAATGAGATTATGCATTATCCACTACTTTTAGCTTCTTTTCTCGCCTTTTTCTTCACCGCCCTTAATCTTCTTCCGATGGGTCAGCTAGATGGAGGCCATATCCTCTTCGGCCTAGTTGGTAGGAGATATCATGCCTTAACATCTAGAGTAATATTTACTGGTTTTATTTTCTATGCTGGCTTAGGCATGATCAATGTTGCCAGCTTACAAAATACTTCTATTCAAAATGTAATTTTCTTTTTGCTAGAGATTGCTGCCTATTTGTATTTTCTATACGTCGCCTCTTTTTCTGTATTTAAGGAAAGAAAAGATCGATTGCTATTCGCTACCATACTCTTTACAGCACAGTTTTTTGTCTCTTCTCTTTTTGAGGTAGAAGGGTATGTGGGATGGCTCTTATTCTCCTTGGTAATTGGGAGGTTTATAGGCGTAGATCATCCTTATGTAAGTGAGGATTTACCGCTGAGTCCCGGAAGAAAAATTCTAGGCTGGGTAGCACTAGCGATTTTTGTTCTGTGCTTCAGCCCTCAGCCACTCGTATTTGAAGGGCTGTAACTCACAAATCCAGATACTCTGTAATACCGCCCAGCATATTTCGCACATTGCCATAACCCTTGCTATTCAGAAACTTTTTGGCCTGACCTGAACGATTTCCCGACTTGCAATGGATCACGATTTCCTCATCTTTCATAGACTCAATCTCGGATAACCGATTAGGTAACTCTCCAAGAGGAATAAGTTTCGCTCCAAGATTTGCCTCCTCGTATTCCCATTCTTCTCGAACATCAATGAAATTAAAAGTTGTCCCCTTGTCGAGTCTTTCTTTGACTTCTTCGCAAGTAATATCTTCGTTCATTTTAATCTTATTTTTTTAATAGTCGAAACGTCATCTCTGTACACGGTAAGCAAATATAATCCTTGCGCCAGCGCTGAAAAGTCATGCTTTTCTTGCCAGGGTTGGTCAACCAACAAATGTCCCGATAGATCTCTTAACTCTATGCGATCATAAGATCCTAAAATCCGAATTAAGCCTTCTGTTGGATTAGGGTAAATCACCAGATCATCAGTGACTGGCGGAACATCTGCGCTTAAGGTGAAATCTGCCCCCACATTTTTGAAAACCGGCCTCATCATTACCGCACCTTGTATGCGATCATTGCGCTCCCAATCCCCTGAGACGTTTTGGAAGATGTACCTTGAAGCCTCATCATTACTACGGTCAAGCCCTACTCCTATATACCGGTTTACATTTTGCTCGTAGGATATGAAAAAAGTATCGCTTAAGATCAGTGGCCTAGCTAGCTCATAAGAAGTAAACTGATCAAGTTGACTAGCAGTCTGTATGATTATTGATTCGCTTCGAATCAATCCATCATCATCCAGTCTTTTGAACACACGCAGTGTCAAAGATTCGCCATCACTATCAGGAGCGATGTTGGGAAAGTAAATATCAATATGTGTAAGCGTATCAGGTTCATTCAACCAATATTGGATCGCCAATTGATCTCCGGGCCTATTCAAGCCTACTGCATATTCAGCAGACCCGTCATCAAAAGCGTAATAGTTATGTAAGAGATAATCAGTTCTGATTGTGTCATTGATCCGTAATGCAATATCTGTATTTGGAAGAAAATCATCGTCTGATTCTGTAACGTAGACCAGTGAAGACACTACCAAAGAGTCGACAACTGGAATTTCTAGTAGTTCTATCTGAGCGCTATCCTTCACTATATTATCTACTATAAAAGGGTCTTGTATTGCTGGAAGCAAAGGAGAAATCAATCCTGTAGAATCGTATACTGTCATGCTACCAGCATCCTTCAAAAGGAATGCAAGCTCTACTAGAAAATTCGTTTTTTGCAGGTTGAAAAGCTGTACCTCTTGCGTACCCTCGGTTATACCACCCGCTTTGAGTTGATGGGTGGGTAATGACTTGAAAGGCGAAAAAGGAGAGGTTAACTGCCCTGTAAGACCCCTGTCAAAGTAAGTAAGTGGATCATTGGCCCTTGCTGAATCAAGGTATATCCAGTCAAGGTGCCATGCATCAAAGGGACCATCTTTGTCACCAAAAGACTGAAACCGAAATTGTGTAGAGTCGGAGATAAATCTGCCGGAAAGTCTAATGGAATCCTGGTAAAAAACATCGCTGCGAAAGTCGTCAATGCCAACTTTAGACCATACGCTTTCCCATTTATCGTCTTCACTTCCACTAGCAGTCTTATTGAAAAACTGTAACCTGATAGAATCCTGCTTATCGGGACGCTCCACATTGCCGCCTCCCTGCCAGAAAAAGGATAGGTAAATCTCGTCTTCTGCAGAGAAGGCACTCAAATCCAAAAATGCTGATCGCAGCTCATCTGTCTTACCTCTTCCATCTACCTCATAAACTTGGCCATTTGAGTTGAGGCCATCAAAAGTAATCGCCTTGTAAGACGGTGGATTGATCGCTAAAGTGCTATTCACAAAAACGCCTCTCGTGGAATCACTCCATTGCAAAAATTCCTTACCGCCTCGGGACTCAATTGGCTTTGGAAGACCGTCCGCAGTAGCGGCAAAATCATCCCAAAAAGGCAGAGTTGCATCAGATAAGTCATTTGCATTGAAGACTAGCTGTGAGCTGTGCTGCTTCGATAAGGGTTGCAACAGCAACTGCCCGTAGCTTGAGGTGCAATAGCTAAAAAGAAGAGCAAGAAGCAGTATTCTCATTAATCGTCCAAGAGATTTTGTGAGTTACCTGTTCCTAAGCTATCAGGCTGAAAAATCCAGAGGGATACAATATCTCCGATCTCAAGTTTTACTCCAGGTGCCGGCTCCTGTTTTTGGATCGAGCCTGGAGAGATTGGACGTAAAATAGTGGTGTCTCCCTCCGTAAAAGCGGCAGTACCTATTTCCACGGTACGAACAGCACCTATTTCTAACCCAGAACCTAAAATCACGGTTTCGGCCTCTTCGAGATCCAAGCCTAACAGTAGAGGTGATTGAAAAACTGTGTTACCAAAGCCATTACCTACCACTAAATCGACAGTAGATCCTTTATCGATTTTCTCACCCTCGAGCAGGGTTCTACCCTTTATCTGAGCCTCGTGTACCACAAAAAACTCATCAGGAACATATTTGGCTTCTCCAAATTTCAGATCATACGTGCGTAAAGTCATCAGGGCACTCTTTAAGGATAGATCCTCCACTTTTGGCATTCTTACTTTAGGAGGTGTTTCACTATTGAGAGTAACGTAGATCTTTCGATTTTCTTTCACTTTAGCATTGGGTGCCGGAACCTGCCTCAAAACACTGAGCGGCTTGGCGTCTGCAACATAACTACTGTCTTTTGTCACCTCAAATCGCAAATCGCGTTTCCCAAGAAAATCGCGCAACTCATTCACCGTCATTCCTTGCACGTCTGGCACTGTGATGGTTTCCCCATGATTCGTAACTCCAGGAAGCCAAACGTAGAAGATGACCAGCGTAGTGACTATGATAATCGCCAGAATAATCCCAATGTGGATAAACAGATCTTTGATACTGCTGGGCTTGAGAAATGACATATTCTTGGGGTCTAAATGCTGGCGCTTTACAAAACTGCAACTTTACTCGCCTTCTACAAACAGCTTTTGCGTCTGAACAAAATTACGCCCCCTCAGCCTGACAAAATACAAACCAGAAGTAGTGGGCGCAGGGATTTCAATAATCTGGTTGAAAGCATTGCCAATTACTTGCGTCGACATCAATTTTCCACTCATATCGCTCACTTCGAGAGTGATAGCCTCTTTCTCCGGTAAGTTCAGACCTAGGCTAAATTGGAAACGGGCTGGGTTAGGGAAAACCCGAAATACATCTTGGTAGGTAGGAGGCTCATTTCCCCTGATGCTAATATCATCCAGGTAAAGCGCATTACCATTACCATTTACCATTACGAAAGCCAACCTTATAGAGTCTCCAATACCAATAGCTTGCGATAGATCCAGTGAAAAAGTTTTCCAGTCTTCATCGGAAGTAGGCTGCCAGAGGGATGATTCGGTACGGATCGCGATCGAATCCGAATTTGCTTCAAGTAAGGTAACATTGAAATTTTCACCACAATCATCGGAAAGTAAGACGCTAAACTGGTCGTTGAATCCTGGCCTTAAGGCATAAGAAAGCCGAAAAAAGAGACCTGCACTATCCAGACCACCACTGGAAAGCGCAGGACTGATGTAATGACTTTTGAGGCCTAATGTTTGTTCTGAAAAAGCATTGGCTTTTAGCACAGTATTGCCATCCAGATTTTCAAATTCCCATAGAGACGTGCCTTGTGGTGCCAGACTGACCCAATCGTTATCTTCCTCAAAATCAATAGTCAACGGGAATTCATCCAATGATGAATTGATATTTACCGAAGTTTCTACCACATTGCTGATAGAAGACTCGTCCAGACGCCCATTTACCGACCCTACGCTTACGCTCACCAGGTTTTCAATCCTGGACAAGGAGGAAATACTGATCGGAAACTGTCCATACTCCTGATAAGAGATTGAAACGTTATCAAATTCTATAACCTCTGTTTGCTCATTGATTTCGGTAGTGATACTGAAACTTGTAATTTCATCAGACCCGGCGTTTCTTACCTCTAGTTCGAGCTCCACATTTTCATTGCAGGTAATCAGCGGGCCTTGAATAGCTTCTAAGCTTATGTCACTGCTTAGGATATTGGTTTGCTCAATCTGGATATCATCTAGGTAGATATTATTGCTTCCGTTCAGTACACTGAACCTAAAGCGAACACCGTCAGTATTTTGATAGTCTGATATGTTAAGAATTACTTGCTGCCATTCCAGCTCATTGGAAGGCACAAAAGCAGACTGAGTTGGGATTGCTGTCTGCAAATCCTGACCAATCTCCGAGAACAACTCATCAGGATATGTAGCGCCACAATCTGCACTTCCGGTGACAGATAGCAAATCAAAAATATCATTTGTGCGACCTGAATAGGCATACTTAAAAGAGAGCGTTGCAGTACTTACACCGTTCAAATCCAGCGGCGGTGTTGTAAGGACCAAATCTTTACCAAAAGCGCTATTGTTATCAAAAGATTGAAAAACCAAAGCACGATTTGAAGGCGAAACCCTAGGCGCTAAAACTACATCCCAAGCTTCACCAGACCCTACATTTCCTAATAGCTCATTTCCTGACTCAAAATCTTGAATGAATGGTAAACTCAAGCTAGCGGTATATTCAAGGTCAATAGATTTACTGTCATTAGCACTATTTTCATCAGTAACGCCATTTATCTGTTTAACACGGAATCCAACACGATTGCTACTAGAAGCCAAAATCTGGTTGGGAAAACTGATGGTCTCAGTACCAAAGGATTGCAATAATGTGGCCCTACTTATGGTAAAAACTTCAACGTTATTGATCAGTAGTGTGACTTCATATTCATCAATCTGATTTTTACCATGGTTGATGACCTCTACAATAGGAGTGATTTGAGTACCACAGTTGGCAAAGTCTGGTGAAATAATTTTGTTAATTGCCAGATCATTGTCGGCGAAAAGTACCGGAGAGAGCGCAGATGAATTGACCAGGGAAGCGCGCCTTGGGGAGTTTGCAGCAACTACTCGCATGCAATCCTTCTGCCCTTGGGTGAATAGATTCATGCAGATATCGTCGGTGTAGTCCATGTAATTCTGAAACATCTCAGGCTCTCCCTCCACACAAACCTCGTCATCATCAGGATTGGGGAACGTACATGGGGAAGAATAGCCGCCATTGTGGAAGTCCGCAAGCGGAGTATCCGCAATAAAATCATCTCGTGTGCAATTGCCATCCCCCCAGATATGTCTCAAACCCAAAAAGTGGCCTACTTCATGGGTCAAGGTGCGTCCTCTACTTTCAAAAGCCGGAGCGTCTGGATTCACGCCAAAGTACTGGTGGTCCATATACACCGCGTCCAAATAAGGCCACTGGCCGCTGGAGGAGCCTTTGGAACCATCCGTTTCAGGGAAGGTGGCAAACCCTATGAGGTTAGTAGAAAGATCTGCACAGTATATGTTAAAATAGTCTTCGGCAGGCCAATGAGATAAGGACCTCATTTGAATAAGATCACTGATCCGATCAGGTATAAAAGAGCGAGAGGCGTTTACCCGCACGATTCCGTCTGTAGGGTTACCCTTGGGATCCCGATATGCCAAAACAAAGTTTATTTCAACATCTGCGGCTACAGGTAAAAAAGCGGAGGGTGTATTGATGGTATCCGCATTGAGCCGCCGAAAGTCCACCGTAAGCGAGTCAATTTGTCCGCGTATTCGGTCTACAGATAGGTTGGACCCTTCACCCACCTCCTCACCTTGATGTAAAACGTGTACCACCACAGGGATGGTAATCTCAGAAGATGCTTGGGTGGCCAAGGGAATTCTACTAAGTCGTCTTACCAGCTTTTCCTGCACCCACTCTTCAAATTCCCCGGGAGGGGGAACAATTGTACCGCAATTTTTTTGAGAAAAGCAGACTGTGAGAGTAGCGAATAAAAAGACGAAAATACTAGCACGCATGGTGTCTAGTTTTGGAATGGCAGCTTGGCGTTTGGGTCGTCTGCAGTAGTGATATTTACAGCTTGCACACTGTTTATTTCAGGAACCTCTCTTTTTATTGCTTCTTCCACTCCTGCCTTTAGTGTCATTGTGGACATAGGGCATGTCCCACAACTTCCAAGGAGTTCTAAGATCAAATTCTGGCTTTCATCAATTTCAAGAACCCTTACATCTCCACCATCCGCTACCAGATAAGGACGTATCGTATCTAGTGCTTTTTCCACTTTATTTAGTAATTCTGCCATGATCAAACGGTCATTTCGACCTTTTTTGTCTCTACTAAGGTAGCATTTCTTATTGCAACTTGCCTTGCTACACTTTCAGCAAGATGCCTGAAAGCATCTGAAATTTCACCTTCTTTCAAAGATGACGGGTAACCTTTGTCTCCCCCCTCTCTTATACTTTGAACGATGGGTATCTGACCTAACATTTCTATGTCGTTTTTTTCAGCCAGACGCTGACCTCCATTCTCGCCAAAAATGAAATACTTATGCGTAGGTAACTCTTCGGGAGTAAACCAGGCCATATTTTCTACTAACCCAAGGATGGGTACGTTTATTTGTGGCTGCCTAAACATGGAAATGCCTTTTTGCGCATCCGCTAGAGCTACCTTTTGTGGCGTAGTAACGACAACCGCTCCTGTTACTGGCACTGCCTGCACAAGCGTAAGATGTATATCGCTCGTTCCAGGAGGGAGGTCAATGATAAGGTAGTCAAGCTCACCCCACTTGGCATCCGATATAAATTGCCGCAAGGCTGAGCTGGCCATGGGACCTCTCCAAACAACCGCATCGTCGCTATTGGTCAAGAATCCAATTGAAATAAGTTTTACACCGTACTGAAGAATGGGAACAATCTTATTTTTCCCATTTTCCTGTACAATCCCTGGTTGTTCAAATTCGCAATTGAACATAGTAGGAATAGAAGGACCAAATATGTCTGCATCTATGAGACCCACATCTGCACCAGTCTTCGCTAGAGAGACAGCAAGATTCGCTGCTACAGTGGATTTTCCCACACCTCCTTTACCGGAGGAGACCGCTATAATATTTTTGACGTCTGGTAAAACAGGCGTTTCATCTCGGGTGCTGGTAACATTGGAAGTCATATTGATCACCATCTTGATCTCCCCGAAGTACTTGACCAAAACTTCCTCACAGTTTTTCTTGATCATTTCTTTGAGGGGGCAGGCGGGAGTAGTAAGTACTACATCAAAAGCAACAGATGCTTCCGCAATGTGAACATTCTGGATCATACCCAGAGAGACCAAATCCTTGTGAAGATCAGGATCTTCTACCTCACGCAGCGCTACCAGCAAATTTTCCTTTGTCAGTTCCATTTTCTTGCCAAATTATATATGATAGCTCTCATATGATTCCTCCTAACATCTTCCAAATTGCTAATATCAAACCACCGATCACCTGTATCAGTTCGATAATACATGCTGAGAAGCATAATGTTTTTGATTCCTGCCTTAATCATTACTACGTCTATTAAATCTCGTATTTATCTCTTAGTTCAATCGGACTCACCCTCTGCTGAAATTGAGTGAATTTTAGCTCCGTAGTTTTTCCGCAAATGTATGGCTGGTAAAGATTACATTTGATTTCATTTGTTTAATGATCTCTCCATCCACCATAGAAGAAATAAAAAATCGCATGGACATAGTGGAGGTGGTTGGAGACTTTGTATCGCTCAAGCGTTCCGGTTCCAGTTTCAGAGCGCTGAGCCCATTCACAAACGAAAAAACACCTTCATTTTACGTAGTTCCTTCTAAGGGGATTTTTAAAGATTTCAGCTCAGGGAAAGGAGGTGATGCGATTACTTTCGTCATGGAGGTAGACGGCCTCACCTACATTGAGGCACTGAAGTATCTCGCCGGAAGATATGGCATAGAGATAAATGAAGAAGAACAATCAGATGAAGCGCTCGAGGCTCAAAATAAGCGCGAAAGCCTCTACATCGTCTTGAAGTTTGCCAACGAATATTTCCAAAACGTGCTTCAGGAAACAGAGGAAGGTAAGTCTATTGGCTTGAGCTACTTTAAAGAGCGCGGGTTTGAAGAGGAGACCATCAAAAAATTTGAGCTGGGCTATGCCAGAGAGTTGTGGGATGGATTACTCAATGAGGCACTACAGAAAGGCTACAAAAAAGAATTGCTCCTAGAGGCAGGCTTGATCACTGAGAAGGAGAGTAAAGCCTATGATCGATTTAGAAGCAGAGTAATTTTTCCTATCCATACCATCTCTGGAAAACCCATTGCCTTCGGGGGGCGGAAACTTACCAGTACCGATAAATCAGCCAAATACATCAACAGTCCGGAGACTGATCTGTACAACAAAAGCAAAGTGCTTTACGGGCTTTACCAGGGGAAAAACGCAATTCGCAAAGAAGACAATTGCTTTTTGGTAGAGGGATATACAGATGTGATCTCCATGCACCAGTCTGGGATTGAAAATGTAGTCTCAAGCTCAGGTACCTCACTTACCGAAGATCAAGTGAAATTGATCCGAAGGTATTCTCAGAATGTTACGGTTTTGTTCGATGGAGATGCGGCCGGTCTCAAGGCTGCTATGCGGGGAATCGATATGCTTCTTGCTGGAGATCTGAATGTGAAAGCGGTAGCGCTACCAGAAGGGGAAGACCCTGATAGCTGCGCCAAGAAACTCGGAGCCTCTGGATTTAATGACCTGGTGTCCGAAGAAGCGCAAGACATTATTCAGTTTAAGACGAAAGTACTGCTGGAAGGAACGGGGAACGATCCGGTAAAAAAGGCAGCAGTAATAAAAGACATTCTCACCTCGATCATCAAAATCTCTGATCCTGTGAAGCGCACGCTTTACGTGAAAGAATGCAGTGACCTATTAGGAATTTCAGAGTCTGTATTGATTGCGGAGCAAAATAAGTTGCTGATACAAAACAGAAGGTCTCAGACCAATGAACCTCAATTACCAGAGCAACTACCACCTGAAAATCCGGAAGAGGTAATTACGGATAGTACGGACATAGGTCGCATTATTGAATTGCAAGAAAGGGAGAGCATCCGGCTTTTAGTGAATTATGGAAATCATAGACTTCATACCCGCGAGCTTGAGGATGAGTCACAGATTAGCTATTTCCTTAATGAAGCGGACGAAATCCAATTTACCAATGAAACATACAGGAAGATCATTGAAATCTTTCGTGAAAAGCTGAATGCTGGTGAAGTGATAGACCAACAGTTTTTCTTAAATCACGAAGATGAAGCAATTCGCAAAGCGGTGATAGACTTGAGTACAGAAAAGTATGAGATAAGTAAAAATTGGAGAGATAAATACAATATACACGTCCCTAAGGAGACTGAATCTTTGAAAAACGTAACATATTCCAATGTTCTAAGGTTGAAGTTCCGAATTGTGCAACAGCTCATAGAGGAGCAAACTGCTAAGCTTAAAGACCTCACTGAAGAGCAGGAGATCGACGAACTTTTGGACGACATAAGTGAGTTAAAACAAGTAGCTGTGGAAATTGGAAGGATCTTAGGAAATGTAGTTGTAGGATAAAACAGAATGCTGGATACAATAGAAGAAGCAATACAGGCGATAAAAAAAGGGCAAGTCATCATCGTAGTGGACGATGAGGATCGAGAGAATGAAGGTGATTTCATTTGTGCTGCAGAAAAAACCACCCCGGAGGTAATCAATTTTATGACAAAAGAAGGTCGAGGGCTTATCTGCGCTGCGATCCCGGAATCCAGATGCGAAGAATTGGATTTGGAGTTAATGGTAGGAAAGAACACGGCTACTTTTGAAACACCATTCACCATCTCCGTAGATCTACTCGGACAAGGAACTACCACTGGCATCTCTACTTCTGATCGGGCAAAAACGATTCAAGCGCTGGTAAATCCAGAGACAAAACCTGAAGATTTAGGAAGACCTGGACATATTTTTCCTCTTAAAGCAAAAAACGGAGGAGTACTGCGGCGCTCCGGGCATACTGAGGCGACTGTAGATTTTGCAAAGCTTGCTGGTCTACGCCCAGGCGGTGCACTGGTCGAGATTTTAAAGGAGGACGGGTCGATGGCCAGACTAGCCGACTGTAGAAAGATTGCAGATAAGTTTGATCTCAAGCTCGTCTCTATTGCAGATCTTATTAAATACAGAATCAAGAAAGAGTCCTTGGTGGTGGAAGAAGTTGCTGTACAGATGCCCACTGACTGGGGGAATTTTGAGTTGAAGTCTTTTAAACAGGTCAATACAGGTGAGCAACACCTTGCTTTGATCAAAGGAAGCTGGAGAGAAGACGAACCGATTTTGGTAAGAGTACATTCCTCATGCGTAACCGGAGATATTTTTGGTAGTTGTCGATGCGATTGCGGTGAGCAACTTCACGGTGCAATGCAGATGGTAGAGAATGAAGGCAAAGGGGTAGTCCTCTATATGAATCAGGAAGGAAGAGGAATAGGTCTACTCAATAAACTGAAGGCCTATAAACTGCAGGAAGAGGGTAAGGATACAGTAGAGGCAAATCTAGAGTTAGGATTTGAAGCTGATCAACGTGATTACGGAGTTGGAGCTCAAATTTTGAGAAAGCTGAACATCAACAAGATGAGACTAATTACCAACAATCCTAAAAAAAGAGTAGGACTAATGGGCTATGGTCTGGAGATTATTGATAATGTTCCGATTGAGATTACGCCAAATTCGCACAATAGAAAATACCTGGAAACTAAGCGAGATAAATTGGGTCACGATATTTTAAATAGGAAAGAGTGACATCATGAAGCAAGTTTTTGTGGCTGTATTGATTTTCCTCGCTTCACAAGGGTTTAGTCAAAGGTTTTCTTCCGAGGTTTTTCATGAGGGTTTTCTCGTGACAGTAGCGAAGGATACTCTGAAAGGAAATCTCAAATATGATTTAGAAGCCAACATCCTCACCATTGTAGGCTCAGGAAAGACCATCTCTTTTTCCAGTCATAAAGTCTTCTATTTCGAGATTTTTGATAAGATCCTCAATAATTACAGACAGTTCTATTCCATCCCCTACACTGTAAATTTCGATTACAAAATTCCGGTGTTTTTCGAGGTTGTATATGAAGGCAAGCTTTCGCTTTTACGCAGGGAGCAGATTGTAATGCGATCAGTAAATACGACTTCTGCCTACTGGGGTGGAGGTAATGTAAGGCAAACCGTTTTGGAATATTCATATTTCTTCTTGGACAGCAAAGGCAGTATTACCTTTTTCAATGGAAAAAAGAAAGACCTCATTAGATTCATGTCCAAGAAACAAAACGAGGTAAAAGAGTTTATAAAGGAGAATAGATTAGAAACAGATAGATCCTCCGATCTCGTACGTATCACTGCATTTTATAATTCCATTTAAAACCTGTGTCAAAACCCCTCATCTTAATTTCCAATGACGATGGCATTACATCGAAAGGAATATCCAAACTTGTACATGCCGCCAAAAACTTCGGTGAAGTTGTCGTTGTAGCTCCAGATAGTCCTCAGTCCGGCATGGGACATGCGATCACCGTTGGAGACTCTTTGCGACTGAGGGAGAGCGATATTTTTGGGGACGTGGAGGCATACGAATGTAGTGGCACGCCAGCTGACTGTGTGAAACTGGGAAAACACTTCGTTCTCAAAGAAAGGAAAATTGATCTGGTACTGTCTGGTGTAAATCATGGAAGCAACAGCGCGATCAATGTGCTTTATTCAGGCACCATGAGTGCGGCTATAGAAGGCGCAGTGGAAGGACTGCCTGCAATCGGATTTTCATATTGCGACTATGATCCAAATGCAGAGATGTCTCATATCGATGAATATTTAGCACTGATCATCAAACAGGCCCTCGAGAAAGACTTTCAGAGAGGAATAGCCCTAAACGTAAACTTTCCAGTAAAGCAGCAGGAGAAAATTAAAGGGATAAAATTCTGTAGGCAAGCAGACGCAACTTGGGAGGAAAACTTTGATGAGCGGACCGACCCGTATGGCCGAAAGTACTTCTGGATGGTGGGGAACTTTGTCAATCGTGATAAAGGAGAGGACAATGATGAGTGGGCGCTCGCGAACAATTACATCTCCATAGTACCCTGTCAATTTGATATGACAGGCCACCATGCCATTTCTTCTTTAAATAGAGACTGGAGCCTAAATCTCTAAGGTCCACAAATCATTAGATATAATATCACAACTCAATATGAGTGAGTCACCATTTTCTTAAAAAAGCGCAATCTGACCGTGCTTTGTGAGCATAAAAAGGCATATTCTAAAATCCAAAATATTATTCCGAATTATTTGAAATAATTTTTATAATATTTTATCAAAGAAAACCACACGCCTATCGACCAAAGACCCTTAGGAACTTCAGGTGTGGCCTACATTCGCATCTCCATGAATTTTTTAACAATTATCAAACACAACCAAATATGAAAAAACTATTGATCACAGGTGTCTTCGCGTTGCTTATAATGAGTGCTTGCGAGGAGACTGAAACGACTACAGTTGACATTTCGGGTACGGCTACCATTTCCGGTACTGTGCTAGGAGACACTGAGAAGGTAAATACACCCGGAGAGTCCGAAGCTCAAGAGGGAGTCACAGTACGAGTACTTTGGGATTCCAGGGATTTAGCCGTTATTTCAGATGGCGATAACATCAGAAATTCACTATCCGCTGTAGCAGGTACAGACGGATCATTTTCTTTCGAAGTACCTACAACAGACGAAGGTGTGAGCTTTGACGTAGAAGTAGACGAGGTTCGCAAGGATGTAACATTCAGCGATGGAGCTAACACGGTAACAGAATCGGTGGTATTTAGCTCATTTTCAACCAGCAGCACTGTGCGAACAGGTGAAACCACGATTCTAGAGATTGATCTTGCGGATAACTTTAACAATAACCAGATTTTAGATGAATTCGCCACAATCTCAGGTATTGTTGAAGCAGATACAGAACAAGTAAATACAAAGGTCTTTCAGAACCAGCAGATGGTGTAACTGTTACAGCAACTTGGACACAAAATGGAGAGAGCTTTTCAGCAACTGCTACAACGGATGCAAATGGAGCTTACAGCTTAAATGTACCTACAGTAAACATTTCAGGTAATTATGAAATCGTGTTTGAAGCGTTTGCCGCGTCAGTGACTTATTTCAATGGTTTAACAAATGCAACAGAGTCTGTGCTATTTGAATCAGCCACTTTCTTTGTATCCTCCAACATTGAGACTGGAGATGTAGAAGATTTAGATTATGATTATGAAAGTGATACACAAGACGAGCTACCTACTTTTGTGATTGTTAGTGGAGTTGTTAAAGCTGATAGCGAACGCATCAACACTGAAGGTGTGCCTGAAGAGGCAACTGGAGCCACTGTAACTATTTCGTGGACAGATGATGTGACTTTCAACACAGTAGATTTTGTTACCACGACCGATGCTAGCGGTGTTTACAACGTGCAAGTGCCATTAAATGAAATTTCAAACTCAAGGGTGAACATCACATTTGAAGAGTTTACCACGGCGGTAGATTACAATGATGGATTCAGAAATGTTACAGGTTTCAATGCAACTTTTGATAATGCCTCGTTTCCAAATCAAAATATCAGCCTTGGTACTGAGCTGGTGAGAAATTACAGCTATGACTCTGATTTCAAAGATGCACTACCCACCTTCGGTTTGATTGCAGGAACCATAGAAGCAAGAGTAAATGAAGTGACAGGAGATGTGAATCCAGTTGTAGGTCTTCAGATTCGTGTAGAATGGGATGATAGTGACGGTATCACCCAAGCAATATTCTTAACTACCAACTCAACTGGAGAATATACAACGGAAGTGCCACTAGCAGAGGCTGATGACTTTGTTGTGCGTGTTCCAGAATTTGTAGTAGATCCTTATGTAGATAATGATGGAAGTGCTAATGGAAGAGAAACCAGTGCTACTTATGGAGAAACTACTCAGTCCGTCTTTAACGTTACCGCAGGACAAGAGAGAGATAATACAGACTTCAGTCTCTTCTTTCCAGCTTCTGTAGATTAATCACCATAAGTAACGATTATTATGAGAAAACTTTCAATAGTTGTATTGATCATGTCCTTCTTCACGGGTTATAGTCAGACCGAAGAGTATGATTTCCCTGAAGGTCAGGTATCCATACTAGGGATTTTTAAATCCTCGGGAGAAGAAAAAGAGCTTCTTTCAAAAAATGGTCATCAGATCCTTCCACAAAAAGGAGATTGGTCATTAGGAATCAATGCCAGCTCTTTGCTGCAATACGTTGGTAATGCAGCCAATGGTGAAACATTCAATAGTAGTCCATTTTTCTCTGTGGTAAACAAGTCTTTACCCACAGCTACAATCTGGGGGAAGTACTTTGTTGCGGATGATCTTGCCTGGAGAGGTGGATTGGATTTATTTGCAAGAGCAGATAGAGATCGATTCAGAATTGATGATGATGCAAGTACTAACCCTGACGATGTACTATTTGACATACGAGATATTGAGCAATATGGAGCTACATTAAGTCTCGGTCTTGAAAAGCGTAAGGGTAAATCAAGAGTACAGGGAGTATATGGAGTAGACGTTTTTCTTCATTATACGTCAAATAACACTACCAAGATCCAGTACGGTAATCAAATTTCTTCAAGTAATCAAGAGCCTACCGGTACCAACTTTGGTAATCCTGCCGGCATCACAGCGCCTGCCCTAGGGTTCAGGGTTGTGGAAGCAAATCTTGGTGACCGATTTGAAGGAGGGATTCGTGGGTTCGCGGGTGTAGAATATTTTATTGCTCCAAAAATTTCCCTCGGAGGAGAATTCTACTGGGGTGTCAGTTATGACATTGTGGGAGAAACTTCTACCACCTACGAAGGTTACGAAGGACTTTCCGATTCAGTGCTGGAAAGCAGCACATTCACAAAAGGCGGAAGAACCTTGGAGGTTGGATTGAATAATACAGCGGCAACACTTAACCTTTTCTTCTATTTTTAAGATTGAAGATAGTTTTATCCAGAAAAAACGATCCGCCGTTTGGCGGATCGTTTTTTTTTGTTTGCTGACATAAAAAAACCTTGATATTGAAATACCAAGGTTTAATTGCGGTCCGGACGGGACTCGAACCCGCGACCTCCTGCGTGACAGGCAGGCATTCTAACCAACTGAACTACCGGACCCTTTTCTTCTAAAGGATCGCAAAGCTAATCGTTTATTGGATTTGGCACAATACAACATAATATAATTATCGTTGACTTTGCAATACATCTCCTGCTTCAAGTAGTGCTCTAAAAAGCAGACCACTCTAAGACCGACAGTACTTTGGCAGGTCACCTATTCTATTGAACCTTTAGGTTTAGGATAAAGCCAGATATACTCTTTTGCACATTCAGTGTAAGTTTGCAATTCCAACATTAGGCCTTATGCTACTTGATTTTGAAAAGCCAATCGCTGAACTAGAAGCCAAGCTCAATGATATGAAAGACTTGGCGGAAACCAGTGACGTAAATATCTCAGAAGCTATTCAGCAACTGGAAGAAAAAATCAAAAAACTGAAAGTAGATACCTTTTCTAACCTTACGAGATGGCAGAAAGTGCAACTTTCGAGACACCCTGACCGTCCCTATGCCCTTGATTATATCTATGAAATCACAGAGGATTTTGTAGAGTTGCATGGCGACAGGACAGTTGCTGATGATAAAGCGATGATTGGTGGTTTAGGCACCGTCGATGGTGAAACGTACATGTTTATAGGGCAGCAAAAAGGAAGATCTACCAAGCAGAGACAGATGCGAAACTTCGGGATGGCCAATCCTGAAGGATACAGAAAAGCACTTCGATTGATGAAAATGGCAGAAAAATTCAACAAACCAATCGTAACACTCATCGACACTCCGGGAGCGTTCCCTGGCCTGGAAGCTGAAGAACGAGGACAAGGCGAAGCAATAGCCAGAAATCTCAAAGAGATGATGATGCTTACTGTTCCGGTGATCTGCATCATCATTGGAGAAGGCGCATCCGGTGGAGCTCTTGGTATTGCGATTGGCGATAAAGTAATGATGATGGAGAATACCTGGTATTCCGTAATCTCCCCCGAGTCCTGCTCTTCTATTTTATGGAGAAGCTGGGACTATAAAGAACAAGCTGCTGAAGCTTTAAAGCTCACAGCCAATGACATGCTACAAAACAAGCTAATCGATGGTATTATTGATGAGCCGCTCGGAGGGGCACATACAGATCTCAACACTTCTTCAAAGGAGCTGAAAAAGGTTATTCAAGAGACCACCAAAGAACTACTGAAGTTAGACCCGCTAGGGCGAATTGAGCAAAGGATCAGTAAATTCTCTGAAATGGGTACTTACAGCGAATAATGCAAAAGATCAATTGGCTTGATCACTTAGTGAATTTTTTGTCGGTCATTATTGGGGTATCACTGGCATTTGTTATTTCAAACAAGTCCGAGCAATTCAAATTAGATAGGGAGTTCAAACTAAATGTAGAGGCTATTCTTGAGGAAGTGAATAGCGATATTCGCAATTTTGAAACTTATCAGATCCCAGACAATCGGGAAAAACTTGAAAGGCAAAATCAAGCATTGCGATTAGTATCGGAGAATACCGGAGGTGACAGTCTCACACAGTACCTGCAGGTCTTTTTTGATATCAATAACTACTCTCCTACCAATACTACTATCAACAGCCTCATCACTTCCGGTAAGCTTGATTTGATAAATGATTTCGAACTGAAAAAGATGATCTTGAGTTATCAGATTTTTGCGCAAGAGCTTGAGGCCCAAGGTGATTTCCAAGTTGAGTATTTTATGGATAGGATCATTCCCTGGTTCATTAAAAATCCTAGCTTCTTAATAGAAGAGCAAAAAAGTAAGCAGAAAGATGGGCGCGATAATACAGACCTGGTCTTCATACTTACTTTTTATAATTCTTTCTTAGCAAGTAAAGTTGGGAAGTATGAAGAGGCCTTGATTCAGGCAAAAGCCCTGAGAGATAAGCTCGAAATGTACGTCCCAAAAGCTGAAAACTAAATTTCTAGCAAATGATCAAGCTGATTCTGGGTGGTGCATTTAAGCTCTTTGGCTGGAAGGTGGATGGAGAAAAACCAAATCTCGACAAGTACGTGATTATCGTCGCACCCCACACGAGTAATTGGGACTTTTTTGTGGGTTGGGGTGCCAGAAATGTAATTGGCTTTAGGCCCAATTTTCTTGCGAAAGATTCACTCTTTCGTCTTCCATTCATAGGTTGGTTTTTGAAGTTTATAGGTGGAGTACCTGTAGACAGATCAAAAAAAACCAATATGGTAGATCAGGTGGTTAAGCTGTATGAGGAGCAAGAGTCATTTATCATGACCATCACACCGGAAGGAACCAGAAGCTATGCTCCCCAATGGAAAACCGGCTTCTATCGTATTGCAGACCAGGCAGCTGTGCCGATAGTGAAGATCGGATTTGATTACCGAACTAAGACGGTATCCGTTTCTGAACCTTACTATACAAATGGCAACATGGAACAAGAAATAGAAGAGATAAAGGACTATTTCCGAAAGTTTAAAGGAAAAAATCCTGAAAATGGAGTGAAATAAAAAAGTCTCCCTGAGGAGACTCTTTTACTAGCTTTTTGCTGTTGCAGCTTTTTTGCGAGTGGTTCGCCTTTTAGGCTTTACCTCTTCTTCGATTACGTCTTCCACGTCTGAGAGGATTCTGCCGCAATGCTCACAAACGATGATCTTTTTCTTTTCTCTAATCTCGGCTTGTGTCTGCGGAGGCACAACGTTGAAACACCCGCCACAAGCGCCTCTTTTCACAGGCACTACCGCCAGACCATTCCTCATGTTAGTACGAATGCGCTCATAAGACTTTAATAAACGATCTTCAATATTCTTTGCAGCCTTCGAACGCTCTTTCTCCATCTTCTCTTCGTCGGCCTCAGATTCCTTTATGATCGAATTAAGCTCGGTTTTTTTCCCCTTTAAATCTTTTTCTCTCTCGTTTAGGAGTTCTTTTGTCTCATCCGTCTCGCCTCCTTTACTTTCAATCTTTTCATAAGATTCCTTAATCCGCTTTTCGAGAATTTGTATCTCAAGCTGTTGCAACTCTACTTCTTTAGTAATCGCGTCGTATTCACGATTATTTCGGACGTTCATTTGCTGCTCCTCGTACTTCTTTATCAATTTTTCAGCGTCCTTTATTGATATACGATTCGCCTCAATTTCTTCCTCTAATTCTTTCTTCTCGTCTTGCTGCTTTTCAAGCCTTGTTTGGTACCCTGCAATTTCATCTTCTAAATCCTGCACTTCCTCAGGTAGTGCGCCTCTCACTTTCTTCACCTCATCGATCTTTGAATCAATGGACTGTAGTTTTTCAAGGGCTTCTAGTCGCTTAGCTACGGTGTTTTCCATTCAGTTTTTACAAATATTTGATAGGATTAGTGTCTATTCTCGATAAACGGAACGCAAAGTTAGCGAAAACTTTACTTAATCTTTCATGCAGTAAGTCTTTCGTCCAGACCTCACTTTCGTAATGTCCTACATCTGCAATGATGATACGATCATCCGCACCGAAAAACTCATGATACTTGAAATCAGCAGTGATAAATACGTCTGCATTCTGCTTTTTTGCAGCTTCTAAAAGAAAAGAGCCTGATCCACCGCAAACTGCCACTTTGGAAACCACCTCCCGGCAATATTCGGTGTGCCGAATCACTTGTAGTTTCAAAACCGATTTTAAGTGTTGGAAAAAATCAGTTGTCTTGAGAGGTTTAGGAAGTACACCTACCATTCCTGATCCATACGACTGGTTTTCATTTAGCAGGTCTGTCAGATAATAAGCCACTTCTTCGTAAGGATGGGCATTTTTCATCGCCTTCAATATTTGATCTGCATCATGTTTCCTCAAGATCACCTCGATTCGATCTTCTTTTACGTTTTCAGTTTGACCCTTTTTCCCAAGTGTTGGATTGGAAAGTTCATTTCCTCTAAAAGATCCTAACCCGCTTACTTCGAAAGTGCAATGATCATAATTACCAATATCACCAGCACCTGAAGAAAAAAGTGCTTCTAGCAGCGAATGCTTGTTTTTTGGAGGAACAAATACGGTCAGCTTGGCAAGGGTTCCGGGCTTAGGTAGCAGAATCCTTCTTTCTCCTAAACCTATCAGATCACAAATTTTATCGTTTACTCCCGTCAGTACGTTATCAAGATTCGTATGTACTGCATAAATGTTGATATCATGCTTTATTGCCAGATTAATACATTTATCCATCCAGCTTGATCGGCCAATTTTCTTGATTCCATTAAAGATCAATGGGTGATGGGCAATGATTAAATTACAGTTGTGCTGCACTGCTTCCTTAATCACTGCTTCTGTTACGTCCAGGGTAATAAGCCCGCCGCTGCTTTCGTCATTTTTATCTCCGATAATAAGACCGGCATTGTCATATGGCTCCTGGATTGCAAGGGGTGCCCACCGCTCCAAGTACTGTATAATATCTTGAACTTTCATTTTTATGGCTAGATCCTCAGTATCAATTTAGGAATACAATTTGCAAAGACCATTCTTAGTATCTATTAACAACTGCCTCTACAATTAACGGCTAAGTATTCATTCAAAAACAAACCTTCGCCAATGTATAAAGAGGAAATTCAATACTTAATTTTGCCTGTGCGTCAATTTCTTTTCTTCTGTATAATAGCGACTGGCTTTACAATTAAAGGCCAGATTGTGGACGATTCCACAAAGCAAGTTTACGGACCGAAGACCACCAAATTCATCACACCATCAATTATCTTAGATAACCTAGAAGGATACAGATCACTTGATACCTCTATTTATCTTCTTGAGCGCCAATCTGTAGTAGATAAGTCTCAGCGTCAGCTTCAAAACCTTGGGGTATTGGGTACTGCACAATTCCCACTTTTTCACGCTCCATCAAAAAATATTGGCAGAGCATCTGGATTTGACGCCTACAGCCGCTTTGCTTTTGACCCTTACGAAGTTAAATTTTATGACACCAAATCACCTTTTTTTGACCTTTTTGCCATGCTGGGCGGTGGGAACCGCAACATTATAGACATAGGCTTTTCAAGAAACATCAATCCGAACTGGAATTTTGGATTTGACTACAAGCTACTTACCATCGATAAACAGCTAGCTCGAAATGGTCAAGGAGATAGACAAATAGAAAGCTCAGCATTTGTGGGCTACACGCACTACAAACACGGGAAACTACCTTATCAAATTCTCTTTCAATATTCTCAACTAAACCATAATGCGGTAGAATTAGGCGGTACGCGTTTCTTCGACGCTGAAAATTCACTTGCCGATTTGTTTCAGTTTGAAAATGCACTCTTGCAGCTTGAGGACGCCAGGACAAGCGTGAAGGAGCGTAGAATTCACTTGTATCAAGATTATGAAATAGCGAAACAGCTTCAGATTTATCATATTCTTGATAATGACCAAGAAGAACACACATTCCAGGACTTTGTAGGTGGAAGCGTAGGCGATTACAATCCTTACACGGATTACTATAACAACTATTTTGTGGATCCAGACTCCACTTACCAAAGGGCCAATTTTAGCTCATTTAGCAATGAAATAGGCGCTAAAGGTGATTTAGCATCTATCTTCTACAGGGCCTATCTACGTTTTCGCTTTGTTGACTTCTCATACAATTATTTGGACCCCAAAGCTGATGCTTTTGAACAATACGTAGGTGGTTTAGCGAGATTTAAGTGGCGAGATAAATTTTCAGTGCAAGCAAATGGTGAATACATCTTAGGTGGAGGCTATGATTTTAAGGGGACGATCTCAAGCGGGCTAATTAATGGATATTACCGGACAAGCAATTACGCTGTTCCCTTTGTCTACCAATCATATTTCGGTAATCATCATGAATGGCAAAACTCCTATAGTCCCATTTTCACAAACCAGCTCGGTGGCAATATCAAATTCAAGATCAAATTTTTGGAGCTTGTTCCTGAATTAGAACTGGCTAGCTACAGAAACTACCTGTTTTTCGATCAGCAAAGGCAAGCCCGGCAGAATCCGGGCACATTTGTGATGTCTAAAGCAGGAGGGCATGTCAACTTCAGATTTTTTAATGCGAAATAAGAAGGTTGGCACCTTGAAAATCAGCTATACCTCACTACTATAGCAGGCGATGGTGCCTCCCAAATAAGAATACCGGATCTCTTCTACAATGGGCGGTTTTTTTGGAGAGGGAATTGGTTTAATGACCTGGTGCCCTTTGAAGTAGGTCTGGATACACATGCCAGATCAGCCTATTTTGCAAATAATTTTGCCCCGGAGACACAGCAGTTCTTTATTCAGGATGAGTTTATTGTACCAGATTTCTTTACTGCCAACCTGTTCATAAATATGAAACTTGACAAATTTTTTCTCTCGCTCAAATGGACTCATCTAGACCAACCTAATGATGGTGGCTACTTGGCCAGTCCATTTTACCCAGGGCAGCCTAGGGCAGTAGATGTAAACGTGAGATGGTTATTTTTTGATTAGTATGGAGACAAGTAAAACCACACTCGGACTTCAGCTTCCAACAGACCCGCGGTGGGTTAATATTGCTGAAAAAAATATTCAGGACATTCTGGTTGATCATGCATACTGCGAACAGAAAGCAGCCAGTTCATGTATTTCGTTGATTGTGCAATTTCCTGACAAGGATCGACTGGTAGAAGTGCTTACACCTGTGGTAACTGAAGAGTGGTCCCATTTTGAATTGGTGATAAAGCACCTTAAAAAGCGTGGATATTCGCTCGGAAAGCAGAGAAAGGATGAGTATGTAGCAGCCCTTGCTACCACTTTAAAAAAGGGCGGCAGTAGAGAGGAGCAACTGGTGGAAAAACTCTTAGTAAACGCCCTCATCGAAGCCCGAAGTTGTGAGCGATTTAAAGTACTCTCGCAGAACATTGCCGATCAAGATCTCTCGGAATTTTATCATGCATTAATGATCAGTGAAGCAGGGCACTATCACAACTTTATTCAGCTTGCAAAGGAGTATAAAGATGCGGAGTATGTAGACAAAAGATGGAAGCAGTTTCTTTTCAAAGAGGCTGAGATAATGAAATCCTTGGATTTGCGTGGTGACCGAATGCACTAAAATATGTTTATGTTAATCTGTCTTCAAAAGTCAAATCTTACTATGGAAAAGTGGTGTAAGAGATTCAGCAGGAAAAAACTAAGTGGTAACTGAAATTCCCGTCTAGGAGTGAAATCAGACTTATATCCCTCGAAAATTGAACGATTAGAAAAAATATACGCATTATTCTAATGCAACATAATTGCATAAATAATCAACCGCCTAACTTTACATTTCATAATTAGTTTTTCTAGGATTGGAATTGCTCACTTCACAAGCAAACTCTTAAAACAGGTAACATAATACAGTTTTTATCTTAATAAAATGAAATCAAATAACAAGGTAGAAGTCATCATAGTAGGTGCTGGTGCCGCAGGAATTGGAGTGGCAGTGTTGCTTAAAAAGCTCGGGCTTGATTTTATCATTTTGGAAAAAGATGAGATTGGATCATCGTTCAATAAATGGCCCAAAGAGACCAAGTTTATTTCACCGTCTTTTACCGGCAATTTCTTTAAGATGGTGGACTTAAATGCTATCACACCAGATACTTCTCCTGCTTTATCGCTGATGACTGAACATCCTACTGGTGAGGACTATGTTGCCTATTTAGAAGGGGTAGTGAATTTCCATGAACTACCAGTATATACAGGCATAGAGGTAAAAAGCGTGGAGAAGTCAAAGAACTCATTCTTGCTCAGGACCAATCTTGGAGAATATAAAAGCGGCTACCTTGTATGGGCGGCCGGCGAATATCAATATCCCAAAACCAATGGTTTTGCGGGAAGTGAACTCTGTACTCACTACTCAAATATTGAATCATTCACAGATTTGATAGGAGACAGCCACATAGTGATTGGTGCCTACGAATCGGGATTCGATGCAATGGCTAATTTGGTTGCAGAAGGGAAAAAGGTGTCACTACTAGATCAGGAAAACTATTTGGAGCATGTGGAAAGTGACTCAAGTTATTGTCTTTCTCCCTTCACCCGCGACCGAATACATCAAGTTTTGGACGGCCTAGACTATCACCCTGATACAAGAGCTACTAGCGTAACTTTTGATGATGGTCAATACGTCGTTACTACTGAGGATGGCAAAATATTTACCTCCGATCAAAAGCCAATAAACTGTACAGGCTTTGATAGCAGTCTAGCACTAGTGGGCGAGCATTTTTTACTGAAGAAGGATGGGTATCCACTACTCAATGAAGTAGATGAATCAATCAAAACAGATGATCTTTTTTTGGTGGGTCCACAGGTAAAACATGACGATGCGCTATTTTGCTTCATCTACAAGTACCGGCAAAGATTTGCGATTGTTGCAGAGGCCATTGCAAAACGTGCCAAAGTAAAAGGAAAATTGATTAAAGAAGTACTTGAAGAATACAAGGAGCTTAATTTCTATCTAGACGACCTATCCTGCTGCGACGGGGAATGCGCCTGCTGATACAATGAAACCTTACATTGAATCAATTCTACTGATCCTTGCAATTATTGCTGGATCTTTAACAGGTCTGTTCACCTCATATGAGGCTTCACTCACGGACTTTTTCATTATTGCAATGCTGTTTCTGTTGTTCTACAACATGTCCCCAGCTGACTTCTTCGAGGGCATCAAGAACAAGAAATACATTGGTATCGCCCTCCTATCAAACTTTGTAATCATACCAATAATTGCCTATTTGGCCTGCACTGTTTTTGTGGATAAATCAAGCGTGATCTTTAGCGGCTTGATCATTTATTTAGTTGCGCCATGTACGGATTGGTTTTTAGGATTCACCAAACTTGCGAAAGGGGATGTGAAAGTTAATTCTGCATTACTTCCACTTAATCTATTGTTGCAGTTTCTATTTCTACCGGTGTATTTACACCTCTTTACTTCAAATAGAATGGCAGTCCCTATGGAAGTATTTCTTGAGGTTTTCATTTTCTGGGTTCTGCTTCCTTTTTTAGCAGCACAAATTACTAGATGGATAGTTCAAAAATTTGCCAAAGGACTATTGGTTCGTACCAATGCTGTAGTTGAGATACTTTTACCGATCACAATCGTACTTTTGGTGTTTACTATTTTCAATTCCAATGTGGAATCTGTCCTTGAGAATGTCGCTATCCTGCCCAAGGTATTTGTAGTAATTGTGACATTTTTTATTGCCACTTTTTTTGTGTCCAGGTTTATCGCACGCAGATCCACTTTTTCCAGAGGAAAAGAAATTAGTTTGATCATGACAACAGCTGCCCGAAATGCACCATTGATGCTACTGGTTAGCTTACTCTTCTTCCCTGATCAGCCGCTAATCCACCTGATTCTGGTAATCGGAATGTTGGTTGAGTTTCCCCACCTAATCACGATTACCTACTTATTAAAAAGGTAAGGCTTATAAAATTAAACACCTCTTATCAGGGTTTGCTTCTGCAATCCGGTTGCTGTTGTAGGTTCCTAAAGAAAGAACTTGAAATTAAACTCGGCTTTTAATTGTCATAGATAAAAACCCCAAACCATAAGCGCTAAGCTGCACTATGCTTGCTATCATAGCTAAGAATCCTACTCTAAGAGACCAGTGTTTTATGGTACTGAAGAGCAAAATTGAGAAAAAGTAAAGCCCATAAAGTACCAAACCCCAAAAGCCTAAAAGAGAAAGTACCGCACTTCCTAGAAAAGTAAAAAATAGAGAAGCGAGAAAGCCCAAAAGAAAAATTACAGGAAACATATGCACAAGTTTAAGAGAACCCTTGTGCTTTTTTGAAAGGGCAATTCGAGCTTCACCCGAGTGCCTGATTTGACGGAAGAAAGCAGCAAATGTTGTCCTACGTTTATGGTAAACATACGCTTTGGGAACAAATGCTGTTCGAAAACTACCTTTCTCAAGGCGTAGACTCAGGTCAATATCCTCACCATATCGCATATCACTAAATCCTCCTACTTTTTCAAAAACAGTCTTTAAAAGACCCATATTAAAACTGCGAGGCTTGAATTTCTCTAATGACCTGCTGCTACCGCGTATTCCACCTGTGGTCAAAAAAGAGGTCATAGCGTAGCTAATTGCTTTTTGAATCGGTAAAAAATCAACTCTATCTCTGTCACCTCCACCAAAAGCATCGATTGGATTCTCAATTATAAATTCATCGACCTCCAAAAGGTACTGAGCTGGCACCAAAGTATCAGAATCCAGAAAAATCAACCATTCTCCGGCAGCATGTCTTGCACCAAAATTTCGAGCTCCGCCTGGACCCGAATTCTCTATCCGTACATACTTCAAACTTTTGAAAGTGCTTGCATGATCCTTAATTACAGACTCACATGTATTGATGGATCCATCCTCTACAACGATGATTTCAAAGTCATCAAAATGTTGACTTTTTATGCTATAGAGAAGCTCACTTATTTCCTGCGGACGATTGTATACAGGGACAACAATTGAATACTTAGGCATTCAAAGAAACTATTTTGTCTGGTCAACGACTGGACCCACCCTATCTTGAGTACGTTCAGAAACAAGATAGTCGCCTTTTTTTTGATTTACTTGAATCATCATTTCTGCCAAAAAACCTGCGAGAAAAAGCTGCATACCAACAATGAGTGCAACTAGCGCTAAAAAAAACAATGGTTGATCTACCACATCTCGCCGCTCTAAGTGATTAAACTGCCTATAGAGTTTTTCGCCTATTACCCAGAAAGTGATAATGAAACCACTCAGAAATGACAAAGTACCCAACACTCCAAAAAAGTGCATGGGATTTTTCTTAAAACGAGAAACAAAAGTGACTGACAGAAGATCGAGAAAGCCAGTAATAAATCTTCTCATTCCATACTTGGTCTTGCCGTACTTTCTCGCTTGGTGTAATACTACACGCTCACCTATCTGATCAAATCCATTCCACTTAGCGATTAAGGGTATATATCTATGCATCTCACCATATACATATATATTCTTCACTACTTCAAGTCTATAAGCCTTGAGACCGCAGTTAAAATCATGCAAATCTATCCCTGAGACTTTGCCTGTAACCCAGTTGAAAAATTTAGAGGGTATTGTTTTACCGATTGGATCATGCCTCTTTTTCTTCCATCCAGAAACTAAATCCAACTTTTTGCTGAATAGCTGATCAATTAGAAAGGGTATTTCTTCAGGACTGTCCTGGAGGTCCGCATCCATTGTAATAACCACATCTCCTGTAGCATGATCAAATCCAGTCTGAAGCGCCGCAGACTTGCCGTAATTACGATTAAACTTGAAACCATGAACTCTATGATCTTTTGCAGAGATCTCCTTTATGATCTCCCACGATGCATCCACACTACCATCATCAATAAGTAAAATCTCAGATTGCAGCTCACGACCTTCCACAACGCTAAAAATCCACTCCAGCAATTCAGGAATGGACTCTTCTTCATTGTAGACTGGAATAACTATGGAAACATCCAGCGACACTTAGATCGATTCTGGCTCCTGTTTTTTGGTGAAAATCGCAACAAGAAGTGAGATTACAAAGCAAATAAAAACAGTACCCAGCAGCCCCATTACAACTATACCTACAGGCGTCATAAAAGCTTCAGAAAAACCCATAGCACGATCAATTTCAGCATCGCTTAGACCCTGCTCCTCCATCTTAGCTATCTGCGTCTCCTTTATTGATTCAATAAAATCAGTATTGATAAAGGAAACATAGATAAAAGAAAATACACTGCTAATTACAGATGAAACGACGGCAATTAAAGTCCCAATCCCTAGGCCCTTAACATAACTCATGAATCCATCGCCATTCGATTTAAACTCTTTGTGAGCCAACACCAATAAAACGATAAATACCACGTAGGATAACCAAGAGATTGCTTGATTGCCAGACAATCCTGATATATCAATGATTACGAACAGAATTATACCTATGAAACCGTAGATAAGGCCCCATTTGATTGCAATTCCCTTCACGGCAGGTTGTGTTGATTCTTCCATTTGAATTTATTTTTTTCTTAAAATTATGGATACGATTGGTGTTACAAAGAATCCTGCGAAAAGTTTTTTCCACAGAGTCCCATACATTAGATCACTGGAGGTAATACTATCAATACTTTTAATTTGCGTATTGAACTCTTGCTCTGTAAATCTTTCAAGGAAGACTTCCTTTCTACCTTCAATAAACTCCCTCGCCCCCACTCTGTAGTCGATAATCAAGTCTGGATAAAGCTGAAATAAGACAAAAAGGACGGTCAAGAAAAACAAGACTGCAGGAATAAATACCACAAAACCAATACTGATGCCTTCCCAAAAATGAAACTTACCTTTATTACGAAAGTGACGATGCTCTTTGCAGGCAAAGAAAATGAAAAGGAAAAAAATCCCTAGATCAAAAAGAAAATGACGAACATCAATTAGCGGATTACTTCCAAACTTCATTGAAACAATGAAGATCGCCGACAAAAAAAGTCCACAAATAACCGCGTATTTCAGAGACGTTTTTATCACCCCTCAAATGAAAAGTAGGTTCCATTGACCACCCCCAGCACTTTACCTTTTAGGTCTTGTTCCCAGAATGGAGAATTTTTGGATCTAGAAAGATTTGTTTCAGCATTCAAACTCCATTCAATATCTGGGTCAAATGCAGTAATCTTTGCTGGCATACCATGCTTAATCTGCACTTTTGGTAAGCCTAAGATCTTTCTTGGACCAATTGTAATTCTTTCAATAAGCGTTTCTATCGGCACTTCGCCTGTTAGTTTCAAAAGCGTGGGAAAGAATGTTTGTAATGAAATATTTCCAAATCCAGCAAGATCAAACTCCAATTCCTTCTGATCTAAATCTTGAGGCCTGTGATTACTACATATTGCATCTATCGTTCCGTCTTTAACACCACTAATAAGAGCAAGCCTATCAGCTTCCTCCCGATATGGTGGTTGCACTTTGTAATTTGTATCAAATTCAGCAATAGATCGATCAGTAAAAATCAATTGGTGCAAAGCAACATCAGCAGTTACATTTAAACCTTCAGCTTTTGCCTCTGACACTAGGCGCACACCTTTCTCTGTAGAAAGCCTCGAAAAATGCAATCTACCTCCAGAATATCTCAGAATCTCTAAATCCCTTTTAATGCATAGCACCTCAGACAGACTGGGCTCTGCCCTGAGACCAAGCAGCGTACTGAAGTAACCCTGATGCATCTGAGAAAACTTTGCTAGCATTTCATCTCTTGGCACCTGGAAAATAGGCATTTCCACTTGAGAAGTATATTGTAGAGCCTTGAGAAACAATTCAGAATTTTGGATCGAACCATCTCCTTCTGATACTGAAACAGCACCCGCTCTTTTTAAGTCAAGAATATCATTCAGACTTACACCATCGAGCTGTTTGGTCAGTGATCCAGAAACATGAATTTGAGCTTTTTGAGACTGCCTAATTAAATATTCAACCTCAGCTTTTGAATCAATGGGAGGTTCTGTGTCAGGTATCAGGTGTACGTCGGTAAAACCCCCAGAGATAGCACAGGCAATACCAGATTCCATATCCTCTTTGTTCTCGTTGCCTGGATCATGAAATTGAGCACTTAAATCAAACCATCCACAGCTGACCATCTTTCCATTCAGATCAAAGACTTGATCAACGTCGATAGGGTCTTGTTGCGAAATAGTACCATCTAAAACGAAAATATCCTTAGTATAATTATGAAATGGTGAGCCTGGATCAACTATAAGACAGTTTTTAAGGAGTATTCTCATCGCGCAAGTCGGTGCAGGAAGACCTCAGAAGAAAGTAAAAAGAGGACAACCAAAATGAAAATTTTCCAAGATGGAAAAGATGAATTGCTAGTCTCAAGTGCTATGTCCTGCATTGAAGATACAGAAACATGCGATAAATCTGCAAAACCACTTTTGAGCTGTTCTAATGACATTCCCTCCATAATAGATTCAGACTTTGCAATATTAACAGCAATGCTTGATGTATCAGCATCGTGAATTAAGTTATAAAAGCCGGGATCTAGATTAGGAATTCTATAAAGAATTCCATTACCACTGGGTCGATACTGCGGGATTAAGTCTAGGCCATTCCCTATAATGCGAGGTGGAGTCTTTGTGTTTAAAGTCGAAAGAAATCCATACT